>CALFEW010000060.1 GCA_937958365.1 uncultured Chloroflexota bacterium
GAGACAACGGCCGTCTACGCGCATCTCATCCATGAGGAGTCTTGAGATAAGCATCATCGCGCATTGGCGCCATTCCCTGGCCGATCAACAGGTGTTCAGGCAATTCGCCATCTTTTTGGGGTTGGCGGTTTTCAGCGTGGCCATCTTCGCCCTGGCTTATTTTTCTCCTGCCAACCAGGGCAACGCCGACCCGCACTTTAGCCTGATTGTGTCGCAGGCAATTCTGGAACATCGAACGATTCAGCTAGACGATTATGAGGCGCAGATTCCGGAGCAATTTGCGAAATATGCCCGTCATGGTTTGGCGCAAATCAGTGAGATAAACGGCCGTACCTATTATCGTTATCCTTTAGGCAGTTCCATCTTCTCGCTGCCTGTGGTTTGGGCGGCCAGGCAGTTTTGGGGTAAGGATATGCTGGTGATGGCCGACAACCACCAGACGCAAAATGGCATTTCGGCGCTGATTTGCACGGCCGTGTTTTTATTGTTGTATGCGATTGGCCGCTCTTATGTATCGCCATCGGCCAGTATGATCATAGCGGGCGTGTCGGTTTTAGGCAGCGCCTTGATTAGCTCCATGGGGTCGGCGCTCTGGAGCGTTGACTTCACCGTTTTCTGCCAACTGCTTGTCCTTTGGGCCATCGTCCGATATGAAGAAGAGCGCTCACGAACGATAAACCCTTATGGATTGGGGCTGCTTTTATTTGCCGCCTTTTTTTCGCGGCCGACGGCCGCCGTTTTTATTGGCCTGTTTTTTTTGTATTTGCTCATCTACCATCGGCATTTGCTGCTAAAAACCGCTCTGACGGCGGCTGGCTGCCTGCTGCTTTTTTTGTTGTGGTCGTGGGTGGAATACGGCCGTCTTGTCCCAGCCTATTATGAAGCCTCTACCTGGATTAAACTTGCCGACGTGAGGCGGGCGCTGTATGGCATTTTGTTTAGTCCCTCACGTGGTTTATTTATCTACAGTCCGTTTTTCCTGCTCACCGTCCTGGGGACAATGCGTTATGCCCGCGAGATGCGGCAACGGCCGTTGGCCTGGTTCAGCATTGTCTGGATTGGCGCACATCTGGCCTTAATTGCCAGCACTGACAACTGGTGGGGCGGTTATTCTTTTGGACCTCGCCTGTTAACCGACATGCTGCCGGCGTTCGTCTTATTGACTTTCCTGGTCTGGTCCATCCTGACGACTCGAACCAGTGTGCATTTTCGGCGGGTAACGGCCGTTGCTTTTCTCCTTTTAGGACTGGTTGGCATCTATATCAACAGCTATCAGGGCCTTTACAACGAAAGCGCCCTGCAATGGAACGGCTCAATACCCCCAGACGTCGAAAAGCATCCCAGCCACATCTTTGACTGGCGCTACCCACAATTTCTGGCCACCAGCCATTCTCTTTGTCAGAGGCAGCGCGCCTACATGCAGCCTGTTATCGCCACCGAGACACTTGTTCCATATCAGTTTGGCAGTTCAATTACGCCTTCCAGTGACAGTCTGTTGTCTGTCCAACTCAACGCCACACCACCACCTGTTTTGTCCAATTCAGGTATTGGCAGCAGTTCCTTGCCCTATTCAATGTATCTCCCCTTCATCAGCGTTCCTGGTAATACCGCGTTTTTTGTCGGATGGGCGCAAAGCACTGGCGAATTGCGTTGGTCAGTATGCGATCAGTCACAAATCCTTTTTATGCTTACTGATCTGGCCGAGTACGACACCTACACCCTGCAAATTCTCGCCGGTTCGTATACCGGGCAGGATATTGATGTTGCCGTGAATGGACACGCCATTGGTTCTATGCGCTTTCCCGCCGAACCACAGGCGCCGGCTGTGGCTCATTTGATTTTTGATGGGACTCTGTTACAGTCTGGCAAACTCAATGAAATAACATTTCACGTAGACGGCATCATACCACCCTCCACAGGTAAACTTATTTTTCCTGGCTTGTCCCTTCGAGAACTGTCCATTACCCCAGCCCATTGATCTGAAAATAGGGCATGGTTCATTCTGGATAAAATTACCTTTACAAATTTTCGACTGTAGCCGCGGTATCCTTACCACGTTTACACCAACGCGGTAGGGATACCGCGGCCACAAATAGTTCCCCCCCAAAAGTACCGTAGTAACAGGACCTTAGGGCAATTGCTCATAAATATGCCCTGCGGTATGCTAAAAACACAATGAGCGGTTTGTAAGTAACGATGATTTTTATGGGTATACAAAGCGAGCAGTCTTACGTCTTTGTTGTAGTATTAGTACTATTAGATGTATTGGAAGGAGACCTATGCACAAATTAACGAGAGTAGCCATCGGGTTGGGGAGCCTTCTGGCTTTGTTCGTTGTGTTGCAAGTAGAAGCGGCTTCTCCCTGTCAGGGGCAGTTAGGGCCTGCCTGCCAGGCGGGATTTCCCGTCAGTCTACCGGGTGGTGGTCACGTGCGCTACAGTTCCATCGCTCTCGGTGACCTGAACAAAGACAACAAAGATGACATCGTCGTAGGGGACAGTGTGGGTCGGGTTCACGCTATCAATGGTTCAGGCCAGGTTTTGTGGAGCTATGACACCGGTAATATGGCTGTCGAAGGCAAAGCCGCCATTGGGGATGTTGACGGGGATGGTTTTAATGAGGTTGTGATTGGTGCGGGCAGTACGATTACCCCCGCTTCACACGGCGGCTTGTACGTACTGAGCCATCAAGGGCAGCTTCAATGTAGTTTCCAAACCGGGGACTTTAACGTGGACGGCTGGCGTGACGGCGTTTTTAGCAGTCCGGCTATTGCGGACCTTGACGGCAACGACGGCGGCAAGTTGGAAATAATATTTGGCAGCTTCGATGCCCACGTTTACGCACTCAACCATGATTGTTCCGTTGTCTGGAATGTATTTAATCGGGACACCGTCTGGTCTTCGCCGTCTGTTGCGGACATTACCGGCGATGGTTATCTGGAAGTGATCATCGGCACGGACAGCCACGCCGAACCGGCCCTGGTTCCGCCTATTTACAAAGGTGGGCGGCTGGAAGTTTTCGACCGATTTGGCAACAGAATGCCCGGTTTCCCCAAGCATTTTGATGAAGTGATCTGGTCGGCGCCGGCGCTGGGCGATTTGAATGGCGACGGCCGTTTAGACATCGTGTTTGGCACAGGTTACTTTTGGGATAACCCCAACTGCGGCCACCCTGATGGCTGCACACCCGGCCTGACCCACCATATGAACGCAGTGGATTATCAAGGCAATCCATTACCCGGCTGGCCCATCCAAACCCCCGATTTCATTACCACGTCACCGGCGTTGGCCGACCTGGACAACGATGGGGCGCTGGAAGTGATTGTGAACAGCGGCGATGCGAAGGTGTATGCCTGGAATGGAAACGGCACGGCCGTTCCCGGCTGGCCGGTTATTCCGCGTACGCCTGCTTCTTGCACAACCACTGTCAGCATGGCGACCCTTGCGTCTCCCGTCGTTGCCGACGTGGACGGAGACGGTAATCTAAATGTCTTGCTGGCTTCCAACTGGGAGATTGTTATCTGGGATCATCAGGGAAATCAAAAGACACGCACCGCTGGTTGTAACGAAAACGGCTGGAACCTGGTAACAGCTTATTCGGTAAATTCTTCACCGGCCGTGGGCGACGTTGACGGCGACAATGACCTGGAAATTATCGTTGGCAGCGCTTCAAGCAACACCGGTTCGCCAGGCGCCGTTTACGCCTGGGATATGGCCGGCGCAAAGACGGAAGAAGCGCTTCCCTGGCCGGTATTTCGGAGAAACACGACAAACACGGGTATCTATGCTCTTCCACCAATCCTGGACCTGAATGGGGCTTCCTTTTCAGCGTTGGTACAGGCTGATTCGCGCAGCGACGTGTTTTTCTTCTTCAGCATGGCGAATGGGGGTGGCGGTGAAATCAATTACACCCTTACCGATAACGCCAATAACGTCACCGTTTCGCCGACAAGCGGCAATCTGGCCGCCGATGAACAAGATGATATTGTGGTGCGGGTAGACACGACGAATCTCACGGCCGTTGGTCGGTACGAATATACCTTAACCATCACCGCGCGAGATGGGCAAAACAACCTTCTGCCCGGTATGCCGGTGACGCTCCCCATTGTGGTGACCATTGCCGACGAGATTTATCACACCTATTTGCCGACGACGGTTAGACGGTAAATGCTTGTGAGCGTAAGATGAGATAAGAAGGAGC
>CALFEW010000061.1 GCA_937958365.1 uncultured Chloroflexota bacterium
AGAGTTGCACCAGTCGTGGGTCAGGGCTATGATGGTCAGTGCGCCTTCGTCTTGCGCGGCGGCAATCAATTCCGCGAGCGCTTCGTCGCCGACGGCTTCGTCGCCGACGGGGGCGGCTTCAACGGCCGTTTCCGTTGTGGCTTCGGCGGCCGGTTCGGCTGTCTGGCCGCCAGAGCAGGCAACGGTGATGGCCGCCAGGATAAGCAGCAAAGCCAGGGAAATGAAAGATTGGTACTGATGTTTACGCATGTTTTCTCCTCACAAAAGTTTGGTTTAGGCCGTGTTGGTGGGCAACGGCCGTTGATCATAACGGCCGTTACTATATCCTTACCCTCTGGAAACCATATCAATAACAGGTTAACCGTTTGTTATGTTCTTGTTAACAAAACGACCACCCTCTCCCCATCTAAAGCCAAAATTGGCGACAAACGAACGTCCCACGCTTTCGCCTCCAATTTCATACAAGTTATTTCCTTGTGATACAGTCTCAGAGTCAATCTTGTCGGCCAATTACCCGTCCATTTTATCCGCATTCGTCACAATTCGACCACCACCAATATCTGTACACAGCCACGCGACTTTGTACAACTGCTTTGGTCGTGGTGGGGCCAAGCGCAAATCCCGCAGGAAGCTAGGTTGCAGATGCGCTATAATGGCCCACTACCTTTGCACTTTTAAGAAATGGAACGCGGATTTTCACGGATGTGGCGGATTAACGCTGATAGCGATGGTTTTTATCCGCGAAAATCGGCCGCATCGGCGTTTATCCGCGTCCCATTCATCCATCTGCAAACATAGTGTGGCCGTTTATGCTGGAAAAATCATCCGATTTCAGCGCCGCTGCCCGCGGCGTCATTACATTGGGCCTGGTCGTATTGGTCACAATCATCCTTTGGCGCATCCGCGAGCTGCTGACCCTGGCCAACTTCTCGCTGATTTACCTGCTGCTCACGCTGCTTATCGCCGTCTGGCTAGGCACAATCCCTTCGCTCATCGCGGCGGTTATCAGCTTCTTGTGCTTCAACTTTTTCCTCATCGAACCCTATTACACGCTCGCTGTCAAAGACCCCCGTGAAGTCGTTGACTTGTTTATCTTCTTGTTGGTCGCGGTCATCACCGGACAACTAACCGCCTATGCCCGGCAGCAAGCCCGCGCCGCGCGCTACCGGGTCGAAGAACAAAATGTTTTGTACGGCCTGAGCAGCGCCTTTAACCAACTGCATAACCGGGAAGGGGTCTACGAAACCCTGCAAACTGTCCTGCGCCAAAGTTTACCTATCACTCACTGCGACGTATTGTCCATCCACGATACCGCGCCACCGAGAACAGAACAAACGGCCGTATACTCGCTTATCAGTCTGAATAATCACGTGTTTGGCACGCTGCGGACCACGTTTCATACGCCACCTTCGGAATCACAGCAGCGCTTTTTGATGGCCTGTGTGGTGCAGGCGGCGATGGTTTTGCAGCGCATTGAACTGGCGGAAAGCGTGCAGCGCGGCCAGGCCATCGAAGAAGCCGACAAACTGAAAACGACGCTGCTGCACGCCGTTTCCCACGATTTGCGCACGCCGATCACGATTATTAAAACGGCCGCCAGCAATTTGCGGATTTTGCATCTTCAACTTTCACCCCAGGAAAAACAGGAGATGACGGCCGTTATCGAACAAGAGGCCGACAACCTGGACAAATTGGTGGGCAATCTGCTGGATATGTCTCGCCTGCAAGCGGGCGCACTGGCGCTGCACGAAGATTGGATCGCCTTTTCCGAAATTGCCGGCGACGTGGCCGCGCTGGCCTGGCAAAAACAGCAAAAAACGCGCATCCGCCTGGAATTCCCTGACGATATGCCGTTGGTGCGCTGCGATCATGGCCTGATGCTTCAGGCGCTCAACAATATTGTGGACAACGTCTTGCGCTATGAGCCGCCGGACTGCCAGGTACTCATCCGGGGCAGTTTCGACGACCAGGAAGCTCGCCTGACGATTGTCAACCATGGGCCAACAATCGCCCCAGAGGAAAAAGAGCGGCTGATGGAGCCGTTTTATCGGGGGGAACAAGGCCA
>CALFEW010000062.1 GCA_937958365.1 uncultured Chloroflexota bacterium
CCTTCGGCAACCAGAATTTCGTGCAGCCAGTTTTGCGTGGCGCGGTATTCGGTAAAAATGATGATGCGCTCGTCGTTCCATAGGCCGTCCGGTTTCACAACTTGCTTCAACCAGTGGATGAGCGCTTTGGTTTTGGCGTCTCGGCGGGCCGTTGCCACATTGGCCCACTGTTTCATCTGTTCCAACAGCCACCGCTCGCGGGGCGTTAACTGACGGAACAACTGAGAGGCGACGGCCGTTGCGCCGCCGGTGGCTGTTTCATATTCATCATCGTCGGCATACTCCTCCTCGATTTGGGCAATCTGACGCCGGAGGATACCGGGCGACGGCCGTTTGCTCCCTGTTTTGGCCTCTTGCTTACCGGTCAACGTCTTTTCATGTTGGGTGAGTGTCGTGGCAAACGCAGCCGGTGAAGAGAAGAGCCGCTTTTTAAGCAGCTTGAGGACGAATTCGGTGGCGAAATGTTCCCCCTCGTCATGAGCGGCGGCTTGCCGCACCTGCCCATATTCCTTGAGCCAGGTGTGAATCTGTCGCTCCTCGGCTGGGTAAGCCACTTCAATGACGGCCAGGCGGCGTTGGGGAAAACGGGGCTGACCATCCCACCCCACCAACTCCGACTTGAGACGGCGGACCATGACGGCATCCAACTGTCCGCGATTGGGCATCACGCCGCGGGCGAAGCGCTGGTTGTCCAGCAGTTCCAACAGCGCCGAAAAACTTTCCGGGTAGCCGTTGTGGGGTGTAGCCGTGAGGAATAACTTGTGTTCAAAGTGGGGGACCAGGGTGCGAATGGCCTGGGTGCGGAGGGAGTCTATGGCGTAACGGCCGTTGCCGGCCGGAGCCACGTTATGGGCTTCATCTACAATCAGCATGTCGAATTTACGTGGATAGGTCGTCTCGGCGGGCAGTACGTCGCGCAGCAGGCGCATGGGCCGGTCACGCTTGATGAAATCTATGGAGGTGATCAGGCGCGGAAAGTGCGACCAGGGATTGACGTGAATGCCTCGGCTGCGGCGCAGCTCTTTCATCAAACTGCTGTCCACGATGCGAAAATCCAGGCCGAATTTGTCTCGCATCTGGTCGCGCCAATGAATCTGCAACCCGGCCGGACAGATAACCAGGACGGTGCGGGCACGGTGACGCACAAGTAACTCTTGCACCACCATCCCGGCTTCCACCGTCTTCCCCAGTCCTACGTCATCGGCCACTAGCAGACTGACACGCG
>CALFEW010000063.1 GCA_937958365.1 uncultured Chloroflexota bacterium
AATCTCGTGCGGCGAAATGCCCGCGGTGGCCACCTGGTAAAGCAGCGGCTGGAAGAGGTGGTAATTGCGTTTGTCGATCAACGTTACGCGGACGGGTTTCCCGGCCAGGGCATGGGCAGCGTGCAGCCCGCCAAAACCGGCTCCAACAATCACAACATGCGGAAGTTTGTCTTGCATCGTTTCCATCCTTATTAGGATAATATTTATAATATTTATCGTAAATATTATAAAATAAAAATCCGGATTTGTGAAGATTTACACAAGCATTCCGTCAAAAACTCTCCCACCGGCGCACAAATATTGTTTCAACATCAAATTTGTTTTATACTAACAAGGTAGTTTTTCACTCAATAACGGTACAAGGAGAGAAATCATGTCGACCCCCAAACGGTACCACCCTGCCCTGGTTGTTTTGCACTGGCTGATTGCAGCCTTGATCCTGCTGATGCTGGTCATGGGTTACACACGCCTCGGTGAAACACCCAATGACGCCGCCAAAGTCCAGGTTTTGAGCCTGCACATGCCGATTGGCATCACCATCGTCGCACTGACGGTGCTGCGTTTCCTGGTGCGCGTCTTCAGCAAAAAGCCTGAGCACGCCACCACCGGCAATCCGCTGCTCGACAAAGTCGGCGTCGTCACCCACTACCTGCTTTATCTGGCCGCGCTCGGGATGGGCATCAGCGGGATGGGCATCTCGGCCCTGGCCGGGCTGCCCGCAATCGTCTTCGAGGGCGCCGGGAGCCTGCCCGCCGATTTCGCCGCCTTCCCCCCGGCGATTGGGCACGGTTTCTTTGGCTATGTCCTGAGCGGATTGGTGCTGCTGCACATCGGAGCCGCCCTGTTCCATCAATTCATCCGCAAGGATAACCTGCTGGCGCGCATGTGGTTTGGCAAAGGCGAATGAATCGCTACCGTCCGCTTTATGTTGCCCTGCACTGGGCATCCGCAGTCCTGGTTTTGCTGGCCTTCCTGATTGGATTGGTTTCACTGGCCAACCAACCCAACGACGAGAGCAAGCTGGTTCCGCTGGCTGCGCATATCGTCATCGGCGTGCTCATCCTGGTTTTAACGGTGGCCCGCTTCATCGTCCGCGGGTTGATAGGGCGGCCAGTCTATCGCATCGAGCGGCCAGTCGCAGCCGGGCGGCGAAAAATCCCGCTGTTGGATGTCCTGAGCGTGTACGTCCAGCCGCTGTTGTACTTATTCACCTTCCTGATGGCGCTGGTGGGCATCTGGCTGGCCTTGCCGACGAATTTGTGGGGCATCCTGTTCCTGGGAAATGACAAGCCCCTACCCGCCGATTTTTACGCCTATCCGGCCCGCGTCTGGCATGGGACGCTGTCACTGGTGCTGATGCTGCTCATCGGACAGCACCTGCTGGCATTTGTCTATCACCAATTCCTGCGCGGAGAAAATTTCATCGGGCGAATGTGGTTCCACAAACAGAAGCAAAAAGAAGAGCGGTAAACGCTTTCCTGGTGAATCAAAAAACGCGCTTTCGGTTGTAGTTTAGACTAATTTGTGCCACCGGGAGACTTGTTTTTTCGAGTTATCCGGTGGCACAATAGTTTATGAATACTCAACGGACCCCAAACGCTCAAGATAGTTTGAGCAAACTGAAGGTATTTCGACAAATGGCATACGGTCTCATGGGGAAAGCCCAAGATGCCTTATTTGAATTGACCGATGCCGTCATCCAAATGCCGCACCTCCAATCCTTTGTGGAGCTATCTTGTGCGCCGGCCTTTCGGAGGAAATGGTCGAGCGCCTACGAGGCATTACAGGATAGTCAACCCAATCGAGCAGGATTGCTCGCTTTGTATCTGCATCAATTGAGTGAAGAGACGCCGCTGGTTTTGGCTGGTGATCACACCGCCTGGTCACGCTTGTGGGCTGAGAGGCTGGCAGAGCGAAGTTATCAGCACCAGCCAAATCCTATTCCCGTGCATCGTCCAGTGACAATAGGACATGGTTATAGTACCTTGGCAGTGGTTCCAGAAGCGAAAGGAAGTTGGGTGCTGCCGGTCTTGCATGAGCGGATTACTAATCAGAAACCGGTCGAGAAAGCCGCGCAACAACTGCGTCTGGTGTGCCAGCACCTGCATGTTCGCCCGCTTAGTTTGTGGGACTCAGAGTATGGATGTGGCGCATTCCTGTTAGCCACTACCGATATCCAGGCTGACAAATTGATGCGTTTGCGCACCAACCTGGTCCTGGAGGGTCCAACCAAGCCATACCAAGGGCGTGGTGCTCAGCCAAAACACGGGATCAAATTCAGATTCCAGGATCCCAAAACCTGGTGGCAGCCTGACCAGGTTTTCAGTGAAACGGATGCTGAGTTTGGCTCGGTAACGATCAAAATCTGGGATGGGTTACGCTTTGCGAACGCCCTGGATTGTCGCATGCAAGTGGCCTGCATCGAACGTAACCAGGCACCCGGGACGCGGCGCAAACCGAAACTCGTCTGGTTTGGCTGGGCTGGTCAAGCCCCGCCACAACAATGGTGGCGAAAGTACAATCGACGCTACCCGATTGATCATTGGTACCGGTTTGCCAAACAACGCTTGCATTGGATTTTGCCCCGTTTGTCTACCCCACCCCAGGGTGAACGTTGGAGTGATCTGATGCCCTTCATCACTTGGGAGCTTTGGTTAGCACGCTCCCATATAGAAGATTGTCCCTTACCTTGGCAGAAGCCACAACCCATCCCTACCCCTGGGCGAGTATGCCAGGCGCTACAAAACATTCTCGTGGCGATTGGTACACCCACCTCGGCGTGCAAACCACGCGGAAAAGCCCCTGGCTGGCCCGTTGGACGAACGCGCAGGCGCCACGAACGCCATGATTTGATCTACTCCGAAGAATGGCGCGTACGCAGAGCCCACCAACAACCCATTACAAAAGGCCAAAAACCTAAAATAGGGCGTCCAAAGAAGGTTATGCCTACCGTAGTCACTTAATCCGTGAAAATGCAAAATAGCCCGGCCAAGCCGGGCTATTTCAGTTAGTCTAAACTACAACATTTCTGGCGCGCTTTTCTTTTGGGTAGGGAACAAGCTTATTTGGCTTTGATGTTAATCGTGCGCGGTTTGACTGCTTCAGCCTTGGGCAGGCTGATGGTCAGGATGCCATTCTCGAAGTCGGCTTTGGCCTTGTCGGTCTGGACTTCGGTGGGCAACATGATCGAGCGCTCGAAGGAACCGTAACGCTGCTCGCGGATGTGCCAGGTGGCTTCCTTCTTCTCTTCCTGCTGCTTGAACTCACCGCGCAGGGTCAACACATCGCCGGTGACAGAAATCTGAACTTCATCCGGCTTCAGGCCGGGCAGGGCCGCCTTGACGACGATCTCATCAGCGGTCTGGTACAGGTCAATGGCAGGCATACTGGAGACTGCACTCATGCTGATCGGGCGCGTGAACGCATCGTCGAACAGGCGATCCATCGCCTCACGAAGGGTCATCATTTCGCGCACTGGCTCCCAACGAATTAGATTGGACATAGTGAACCTCCTTTTGTGTGTGGATTGGATTTACGCCCTTAATTTAATCCGCAAATGTATGAAAAACGTCATAAGAATTTAAAAAGTTCGAAAAAATTTCAAGCCAGGATGACCAATGTCGCCCGTTCCGTTGACACAGGTAGGCTATAATTCTGCCGTCCAAGTCTTATTTACAGGTGAATCATGCCCAACCGCTTAGCCCAAGAAAACTCGCCCTACCTGCTGCAACACGCCAACAACCCCGTCGATTGGTTTCCCTGGGGCGAAGAAGCCCTGACCAAAGCCCGTACAGAGAACAAACCGATCTTCCTGAGCATCGGCTATGCCGCCTGTCACTGGTGTCATGTCATGGAACACGAGTCCTTCGAAGACCCGGCCATCGCCGAACTGATGAACCGGCACTTCGTCAACATCAAAGTCGACCGTGAGCAGCGCCCCGACCTCGACAGCATTTACATGGCCGCCACCGTTTCGATGACCGGCCAGGGCGGCTGGCCCATGTCGGTTTTCCTGACCCCAGACCTGCGCCCTTTCTACGCCGGCACCTACTTTCCGCCCGCGCCGCGCTACAACATGCCCTCTTTCCGCGACCTGCTGACCGGAATCGTCAACGCCTGGGCTAACGAACATGCCGAAGTCGAACGGGTGGCCGCCAGCGTTAGCGAACATCTCAAGCGCCAGCAACAGCACAAAGACAGCGGCCTGATTCTCAGCCAGCAACTGCTCGATAATGCCGTCAAATTCCTGCACGACAGCTACGATTGGGGCTTCGGCGGCTGGGGCAGCGCCCCAAAATTCCCGCAGCCGATGACCATCGATTACCTCCTGCGCCGCTCCCTGCGCCCCGGGCAGGAAGAACAGCGCAAACCCGCCCTGCACGCCCTCAACGCCATGGCGCGCGGCGGCATGTATGATGTGGTTGGCGGCGGATTTTCGCGCTACAGCACCGACAACCACTGGCGTGTACCGCACTTCGAAAA
>CALFEW010000064.1 GCA_937958365.1 uncultured Chloroflexota bacterium
CTGGTGAAGCGGATTGGGGAGCAGCCAGGGTAATATCGGAAAGCCTCGTACGTTTGCTAAATTGAACTTGACGAAGGGAACGGCCGTGTGCTAAATTATCAGGTGTCATACAAAATACACGTAACCATAAATTTAACGATGAACAGCATGGCATTTAAACTCATTCGCACAAATGAAATTGGAGAAGTCCCATTTCCTTGTCGCATTGCGCTTGCTGGCCGGTAATTTGACATAAGAACAAGTTAAAAGGCCGCAGCGCACCATCGCCTGCGGCCTTTTTATTTTCCAGGCGCGCCCCCTTCCCCGGCGCGCCCACAAAAAGGGCGCAGGATAGTATCCGATGCGCCCTTTTTAGTTGGGAAACCGTCACACGCCAGGCGTTACCTGCCTGGCAATGAAGCATCAGGCAAAAGGAGCAACAAATGATTCAAGCCATAATTTTTGACATTGGCGGCGTGCTGGTCCGCACAGAAAATCACGACCAGCGCCGCGCCTTAGAAGCACGACTGGGTCTGGCAGACCGGGAATCGGAAGCGATTGTATTTGGCAGCGACATGGGCACGAAGGCGCAGCGCGGCGACATCACCGACGAGGAGTTGTGGGCGTGGGTGGGACAGCGGCTGAACCTGGACGAGGACAATCTGGCGGCTTTCCGGAACAGCTTTTGGGCCGGGGATGTGTTGGACACGGCTCTGGTGGAATTCATTCGCGCACTGAGGCCGCGTTATCAGACGGCCGTTATCAGCAACGCCACCGATGGACTGCAAGACGCACTGGCCCACAAATTCCGCATCACCGACGCCTTCGACCTGATCGTCGGCTCGGCCACGGAAAAAGTGATGAAGCCCGACCCGGAGATTTATATGCGAACCCTGGCGCGTCTGGGCCGCACGCCGGAAGAGGCTGTTTTTGTAGATGATTTCGCCCACAACATTGAAGCCGCGCGCGCTTTGGGCCTGCACACCATCCACTTCCGACCGGACACAGACGTGCCGATGGAATTGGCCCGACTGGGCGTGGCGCTGTAAGACAGCGTGGTGCTGTAAGACAGCGTGGCACCGTAAGACAATTTAGGAGAATCACATGATTACCGAACAAGAACACATAACAACTTTACCGGCTGAATTTATCGTTCGGCCGGCGGAAATGAGCGATATTGAAACGGCCGTTGCCCTGTTCAACGCTGCCTCCCTGGCCCAAACCGGCAGGGAAGAATTCGCCGTAGCAGACATCCGCGCCGAATGGGAACTGGAAAATTTTCATCTGGACACAGCCACGCGCGTCGTCGTTTCGCCGGCGGGCGACCTGGTGGGCTACGTAGAGGTTTGGGACACGCGGGCCACGCCGGTTTCGCCCTGGGTATGGGGCCGCGTTCATCCACAGTTTGAAGGATTGGGCATCGGCACATGCTTGCTGGCCTGGGCGGAAGTGCGCTGCGGCGAAGTGCTCCCGCGTGTACCCGCCGAAGCGCTGGTGACCATGCGCTGCGGAACCCTCAGCACCCATGAGCCATCCAAAGCGCTGCTGACCGGCTATGGCATGGAACCAACACGCTCGTTCTATACGATGAAGATTGATCTGGCGGCAGAACCGGTAACGGCCGTGTTCCCCGCCAACATTCGCGTCATCAGCCTGCCCAACCGCGACGACCTGCGCGCTGTCATGAACGCCACCACCGACGCCTTCCGCGACCATTGGGGCTTCATCGCCTCCCCGGAAGAAGATGAACTGCACCACTGGCAGCAATGGGTAAGCAGCGATCATCTGTTCGATCCTTCTCTGTGGTTTTTGGCGATGGACGGGAACGAGATTGCCGGCGTTTCATTGTGCCGGACTAGTTCCCACGAAAACCCGGACATGGGTTGGGTGAATTCGTTGGGCGTGCGACGGCCGTGGCGACGCAACGGTCTGGCATTGGCACTGCTGCAACACTCTTTCGGCGAATTGTACCGGCGCGGGCGACGCTCCGTAGGGCTGGGCGTAGACGCCGACAGCCTGACCGGCGCGACCCGGCTGTATGAAAAAGCCGGAATGCACGTCGCCCGCCAGTTCATCAACTATGAAAAAGTGCTGCGTCCCGGCGTAGACCTGCGCACGCAGACATTACACGAATAGGTTTGTATCCAGGAGTTGAATAAAGGCAGTCAGGTCCCCGACGTTGGCAAAACGCCGGGGACTTTTCATGGTTGCCCGGAAATTAGCAAAAGTTATAATCCGTTTTACTTATTCATTTCATGAATAATTAATTTCTGATTACTATGTTGAAACCCTCTTCCCTGACCATCGAACATGCTTTGCTGGGTTTTTTGCGCGGACAGCCCAAACATGGCTACGCTATCCACCAGGAAATTGCCGACCCGGCCGGGTTGGGGCCGGTGTGGCAAATTAAATTAAGCCAGTTGTATGCCCTGCTAGACAAGCTAGAAAACGCCGCTTACGTTACCACCACCACCGAGCCACAAGACAACAAGCCGCCGCGCAAGTTGTTTCATCTGACGGCCGTCGGCGAGGCGGCCTTCCTGGCGTGGGTGGAAAGTCCGGTGGCTAACGGCCGTTCCCTACGCCTGGAGTTCCTGGTGAAGCTGTACTTTGCCCGGCGGGAAGGGACAGAAGTGGCTGCCCGTCTGCTGACCGCCCAGCGCCAGCAGTGCCAGAAATGGTTAACCAGCCAACAAGAAAAAGTTGTCGAGGAAATGAACAGCGGCCAGGAATACGGCCGTCTCGTTCATCAATTTCGTCTGGGTCAAATTCAAGCCATGTTCAACTGGCTCGACACATGTCAAGGAAATTAAGCGCATGAAAACAAAAATGACGCTGTTTTGCTTATTCGTGGCCTGGGCATTGGTCGGCTGCGGTTCGGGGCAGGCAGAAGAAGGGGTCGCCGAGCCGCAAGAAATTACGGTTTTTGCCGCCGCCTCGTTAACCGACGCCTTTGGCGAAATCGCCGAAGCATTCGAGGCGCAGCACGCCGACGCCAAGATCATTTATAACTTTGGTGGTTCGTCTCAACTGGCGGCGCAGTTAAGCGAAGGCGTGGACGCCGACGTTTTTGCCTCCGCCAACAGCAAACAGATGCAAGCGGCCGTTGACGCCGGTCGGATAACGGCGGGAACCGAAGCGCCGTTTGTGTCCAACCGGCTCACCATCATCGTCCCGGCGGACAATCCGGCGGGCATTACGGCGCTGGAAGACCTGGCCAAACCGGACTTGCAGTTGATTTTGGCCGTCCAGGGTGTGCCGGTCCGCGACTATACCGACGAAATTGTAGCCGCCATGCTCGCTGATTTTCAGGAGCAGTTTTACGCCAATCTGGTGTCTGAAGAGGACAATGTGCGCCAGGTTTCGGCCAAAGTCGCGCTAGGTGAAGCCGACGCAGGCATCGTCTACACCTCCGACGTGACGCCGGACATTACCGACAAAGTGCAGCAAATTCCAATTCCCGACAACCAGAACGTCATCGCCACTTACCCCATTGCGCCGTTGACCGATGCGCCGCACCCGGAGCTGGCGCAAAGCTTCATTGACTTTGTGCTTGGCGAGGAAGGGCAAGCCATTTTGTCTCGATGGGGGTTTGGCCCACCACCCGGTAAGTGATACCTGGCGATAGGGGCACATGAAAACAGGTTTGCACAGACGCCAGATTATCTCCAAATCGTGGCAAGATCGCGTGATCGGTCTAACGGCCGTTCTTCTGGCAGTGATACTGGCGCTGTTCTTGATCGTGCCATTTATTGCCTTGATCTGGCGCGCCATCACTCTGGATGGCGACGTCGCGCTGGAGTCGTCGGTTTTTACGGCCGTTTTACTCAGTTTGGGGACAACGGCCGTAACCATCTTCCTCATTATTCTCCTGGGCACCCCCCTGGCCTACTTTCTGGCCCGCTACCAGTTCCCCCTGAAACGGCTGATATCCATCATTATTGAGATACCGATTGTCATGCCGCCCATCGTGGCCGGCCTGGCGCTGCTGTCCGCCTTTGGCCGGCGTGGCTTGCTTGGCTTGCCTCTGGCTAACCTGAATGTTACGATTACGTTTACGGTAACGGCCGTTATCCTGGCGCAGCTATTTGTCTCCTCACCCTTTTACATCAGGGCCGCGCAAAGCCGCTTTGAATCCCTGCCGCGTGAGTATGAAGATGCCGCGGCCGTAGATGGCGCTAACCGTTGGTTAACTTTTTGGCACGTCATCCTGCCACAAAGTACGCGGGCGCTCCTGGTTGGGTTAATCCTCAGTTGGGCGCGGGCATTAGGGGAGTTTGGCGCGACGATTTTGTTTGCCGGAAATCTGCAAGGGCGCACACAAACCATGCCGCTTCTGGTCTATGGCGCTTTGGAAAAAGACCTGCGCATCACTTTTATCACGGCGCTCATTTTGCTGGGGCTGGCGGTAATCGCTTTCACCATCACCCGCTGGTTAGCCGGTCTGGATAACGACTAAGCAACCGTCTGGGCACAGATTTTCCGTATGGCACATTGATCGTC
>CALFEW010000065.1 GCA_937958365.1 uncultured Chloroflexota bacterium
CTCCTCTCGTCAGCGTACTCAACCCTCCGAGTAACACTCCTTCCGCAAAACTCCACCGCATCCCCTATTCGCACAAGATGCTCCATTCCGTCCACTTTTCCAGATAATACGGGGCAAAGTATACCAAACGGGAGCCTGCCCTCTGATCTTTCACGTTCCACCCAGTCAGTGTTCATAGTTCCTCCAAGAAATAGATATTAACTTATATAACGGCCGTTTTGCAGCCTTTGCAAACCCGCTGTGTAGGGGGCTGGCATAGGGTGATTGTATGGTCACACCCACCCCGCGCCCCAACGATGCCTTTACGATGCTTTTGCAGCCTGTGGCATGTCAACCATCAGGGCAACATCAACTACGTGATGAATCTCCACAATAGTTGACGCCTGTTCGCCGTCGCCCAGCCTCCCCAATGCGCCTATTTGCGCTACCAGACTATAAGGGGGCGTCTCACCCAGGCATATCAAGGCCGTGTCACCGTCAACCCCCACAACCTCGCCCGCCAGGTCTACCGGACTTCGTGGTGCGTCAGGTTCACCAAGCCCGCGATAAACCATTGTACCCACCAACTGCTTACGCAAATCATCGGCTGCTTCTGGCGACAAGACGAGGCCTCCCATCGCCTGATTTAGCAGGGCGCTTATGCTTACTCTTATTACATTTTGGCCGCTGTTCATCTCTTCTCCATTACTCGGATAATCGGGCCAGAAGACGGGTCGCGTCTTGTCATTGCCTGGGCAAAGAGCGTGTAGCGCACATCGTCCGTTTCGGAAAGCGCACAGGATACACCCCCATGCAGTTCCCACCCCTCATCCAATAATGCGTTAACCACTTTATTTAACCCCTTTTCATCATCGGCGGAAACAACCCGATATTCAACTTTTGGATTCACCCTATTTCTCCTTTGCGAAACTATTAACAAACCGCCACGTCAGCCAGGCATCCCCGGCGGCGTCGTGCAGGCGGCACTCATCACCGGATAAATCAACGCCCACCATGTCCAGCGCATCGAGGAGCTTGTGCCAGCGGAAGCTCTTGTGGTAGTGCGACCATTCGCCGATGTGGGCGGCGGCCAGCAGCATGACGCACGTCCAGGAGGCTTCCGGCACGGCCTGGCTGTAACGCTGGCAGGTCTGCGCCACAAGCCGCTCGTCGAAGGCCGCGTTATAGGCCAACACGGTACGGCCGTTCAGCAGCCTCATCACCTCCGGGTAAACATCCATCCAACCAGGCGCGTCGGCCAGCGCCGCTTCGTCAAGGCCATGCACGGCCGCCGCGCCGGGGCTGATGGGGCTGGTGGGCCGCACCAACTGATTCAGCACCACCTGCCCGGCGGCGTCCACAATGCCAATCTGCACAATCTCCGCGTTACCATCCAGGCCGGTTGTCTCTGTGTCCACGATCAGCCAGTCGGATGCAGCGGCCAATTCTGCAAGACGCTCTGTTGCCCGCTGACCGCGCTGCTTCAAGCGGTAATCCCAGGCGCAGTATGAGCAACGGCCGTCATCCAGCGAGCGGGAATATCCCCCGCAGTCAATGCACGTCGTCGCGTCATGCGCCTTCTGGAGGTTTACCAGGCTGGCAGCCCGCTGCGCATCGCTGACCGGCCGTTTGGGGATGGCCTGGGCCATGTCGTACAGGTGATGCGCCGGGAACCGTCCAGCTTTAATGACCGCTACCGGCTGTTGGTCAGGGGCCAGCTTCAGCCCCATCCGACCTAGCTGCGTCTTCGTCTTCATCTCGTCCGGCACACTGGCCCAGGAGGAGAAGCGCTTCACCCTTGCCCTCTTTTCCGCAAGGTCTGGCGTAAATCGGCCAGGTCTTCATGCCGCTGGCGAATGCGCTGAGCCGCATTCTCCAGGCGGCTCACTTCGCCTATCTCTTCCAGCCAGCGGAGAAAGCCTTCGTCCGTCTCGCCGTAGATGGCGCCACAGGCCACGTACTCGCTGTAAACGGCCGCGTACATCCCTTTTGCGGCTTCGGCAAACGCTTCCATCGCCGGGCGCAGGGCTTCCACAATAGCCGGGGCGAGCTTTTCTATCGGTTCTACAACATTCACGCGGAACGCCTCTGTAACGCGCTCCATATCTGCCAACACCTTTTCTCTATCAAAATCTGTTTCTGTCACAATGCACCTCCTATGTACCTGTCTATAAACTCATGCAAAATCGGCCGACAGTTTGGGCAAAGCGTCAGCCGGTGCGTCACTTCGGCCGTATCCGGGTCTACCAAGTCTATACCTGGTAGAAACCCGGTGTACTGGCACTCGTCGCACCCTACCCGCGGCGCGTTTGCCCGGCGCAATTCGGCCGTCAGCGCGGCGATTTCGCGCTGTTGCTCCAGGCAGACGGCCTGCGTCGCCTGGGCAAACTCGCGCCAGCGGGCAGCTTCGGCCGTCGCTTGTTCATATTGATGCCGCAGGGACGGTTGCGTAGATTTAGCTTTCGCCACCGTGTTTAGTTCGCTCTAGCTCGCCCGTGAAGTTCCACGCACGGCCTCAACTTGTTCCACGAGATCGGCAAAAGCATCATTTAGGGACTGCCCGCTTGTCATA
>CALFEW010000066.1 GCA_937958365.1 uncultured Chloroflexota bacterium
GGAGGATACTTCGGCAGGCTCAGCACAGGCTCTGCTAAGAAACAAAATCATGTCGCTCCTGAAAAGCTTGACTGCGGCTGGAGGACCATATCATATTTTGCCGCGATTTTCCGCAGTCGATTGATGGTTCGTTCGCGCTGCTGCTGGTTATAGTAATCAACACCAGGGTCATGATAATCCGTACGATGTTTGAGCAGATGATAAACGATACGCGCTAGCTTGTGGGCGGTAGCCACAATCGCCTTGGGCGCACCATGACGCGCTTTGATACGCCGATAGAAAGCACCCAAGGCGCTCTCAGAACGGGCCAACGATTGGGCAGCCACGCGCAAAGCGGTCGCCACCCGTTGACTCGTCTTGCGTGTGCTACGGCGTTTGACCTTGCCGCCAGTCACATCATACGCTCTATGTGAATTAGATTTGACAAAAAGAGGCTGTTTTCCAATGATAGGAAGTGACAAAACAAACTATCAAAAAGGAAAACAGCCCATGGAAAGTATAGACATTGAAACCATTTTGACCATCATTTTTGTTCTTGTAGACGATTGGTATCAAAGCAATGGCAAAAAATCAAGGAACGGCAAGCCTGGATGTAAACCATCTTTTTCAGATAGTGAGGTCATGACCCTGATGCTAGCCAGTGAATACGTTCCTTATCCCGGAGAATTACAATTTGTAGGCTACATGCGGGCAAATTACCATCACCTGTTCCCGAATTTGTTAAGCCAAAGCCAATTTAATCGCCGTGCACGCCGTTTAAGAAAGCTGATTGAACAACTACGCCGGGATTGGCTCCGGGATTTGGGTCTGACAGAAGAAACACATTACCTTCTCGATACTAAGCCAATCCCAGTCGTTGGTTATAAACGGAGCAAAAAGCACAGCGATTTTGCTGGCAGCGCTGCTTACGGTTATTGCTCCAGCCGAAAGTTCTACTATTTTGGCTACAAGTTGGTCATGATAACAACCTTGAATGGTATCCCTATGGCTTATGACCTCGTTCCAGCCAATACTGACGAACGAAAAGCGGCCGAAGCTGTGTTGAAGTCTCTACAAAATAGCACGGTTATTGGCGATAAAGGCTTTATCGGTGCTGAATGGCAATCGAAAATCCAAGAGCAGACCGGTAGTCAACTGTTCACGCCAAAGCGTGAGAATCAGAAAGTCCAACATCCAGCTGGATTTGAGCAGTTGCTGAATACCATTCGTGAACGTATTGAAGGTGCCTTTCACGAAATCCAAAATACAGGGCGACATATTGAACGATTATTAGCAAAAACTGTAACCGGATTAGTGACTCGTGTTGCCGTGAAGGTAACGGCTCACTTGCTCAGGCTGATTTTACGTTCTCAATACGGTATTGATGTTCAAACTTTTGAACGGTCACCCGAATTTACTTTTTAATTCACATAGAACGTATCATTGTTGGGGCATAGCCCTAGCCAGGAAGTAAAATGTTTTTCGGTGCGCCACGGGCTGACATCCCAGCCTATTTCCGTAATGATGGTCTGGGCCGTCAGCGCCTCAATGCCATCAATCTGCGTCAGGTCAACACCCGCCACCTGGTACAGCGCCTGTGTCAAGTCAAAATGAGCTTGATTTTTGCGTCGCTTCCCGGACTTGGGTTGGGGTGGCTTGGCCTGGGAAGCGTGGCCGTCGTCTGGTGGTGGCAACACCTTGTAGAGCCTCTCCATCTCGGCATCCACCGCAGCAATTTGCTGACCATAGGTTTCATACAGCTCCAGAGCCTGCTGCAGCGTAAAGAGGTGTTCCGGCCGATAGTTTCCGCTCAAGGCTTTGGCGATCTCGGCTTCACTCTGCTTACACCTGCCGTGACGGTATGCAGCCAAAACCTGCGGGTCACGTTCCCCAGTCAAAATGGCGCGAATAATCTGCAGGCCGGTCTCGCCAGTGATATCGCTCAACACATAGGTCAGCTTAAGATTCATCAGTTCCAATGCTTTTTGCATGTGCTGAATATGGGCTGCCCGATAGCTGACCAACATCTCCCGGTGACGCGCCAAGGCGCGCAAGGCGCGAATGTCATCCGGCGGATGGAACGAACCGCGCAGCAGACCATACGTATGCAGTTGATAGAGCCATTGGCAATCGGAAACATCGCTCTTGCGCCCACTGACATTCTTCAGATGGCGGGCGTTCACCAGGCAGACGCGCAACCCACGCGCTTCAAGGATATCGTAGAGCGTAATCCAATAAACGCCGGTCGATTCCATCGCCACCGTCTCTACCCCACAATGCACCAGCCAATCAGCCAGCCGATGCAGGTCGGCGGTAAACGTCGCATAGCTGCGTACGCGCTCATCGTCTCGTCCCGCAGGGACACAGACATAGACTTCCATTGCCCCTACGTCAATTCCGGCTGCATTAGGCTCAATCTGCTCCAGAACGTCAAAGTTAGCCTTGTGCGACGGCGGTCGCTTACTTTTCGCTTTACTCATTATCAGGGTCTCCTTAGGGCCTTTTTTCACTCAGACCCAACCATCTTGGACGAAAAGCAAGCTGCTAAGCGGGGTCCATTTGGCCACCATTCGTCAAACCATCAATGGTTGGAACCACTCTCAGCCTCGGGTACGAAAACACCACTGTGGTACCGGTCTTAACTGTCTGAGTGTGACCCTAATGATACTACGCTCCATCATTACAGAAGCCCCTTTGTTTCTCTTCTCGTTGAACAGCGCCCCGCTGTGGTGGCTCTCAGCATGACAAATAACCTTGAATTGTCATTGCTTCGGCAAGCTCAGCACAAGTCTGAGCGGAGCGAAGAATCCCGCAAGGAGCACATGGCAAGAATCTTACCCAAGCCAAAGCTTC
>CALFEW010000067.1 GCA_937958365.1 uncultured Chloroflexota bacterium
CCGTATTCCGTGTTCCGCCATTCACGGCAACGGACTACGGCTTACGGCTTACGGCTTACGGATTACGGCTTACGCTCTACCCGCGCAGTTCCGCGTGCAGCGTATACCGGTCGCCGCGATGGTACAGGCGCAGGTATTCCACCGGCACGTCAAACTCCGAAAAAGAGAGCCGCTCGATGTACAGCAGCGCGGCGCTTTCTTCGACGGTGAGCAAATTCGCCAGTTCCTCGGTCGCCGATATGGCCTGGATGGTCTGGCGGGCGCTGGTGATGCGAATGCCATACTGCTCCTCCAACATGTGGCGCAGTGAATGGGCGGTGTAATCCTGGGTTAAGATGCCGGGGCAGTAGCGATGGACCAGAAACGAAACTTCCACGCTCATCGGTTCGCCATCGGCCAGACGCAGGCGCTCAATTCGCGCCAACGGTTCACCCACGCTGATTTGAAGCTGCTGCGCCAGCACTTCGGTGGCCGGAACCAGCCCGGCGGAGATGAGTTTTGTGCCCGGCTCAAAGCCGCGCTGCTGCATATCCTCGGTGAAGCTGACAATGCGCACCAATCCTTGCTCCACCGTGGGCGGTGACACAAAGGTCCCACGACCCTGACGGCGGTAGATCAGGCCGTCGCTGGCCAATTCATCCAGCGCCTGCCGCACCGTGGCGCGACTTACCTGATATTGCTCCATTAACTCCGCCTCACTGGGTAACGGCGCATCAGAGGGCCACTGGCCGCCCAGAATTTTGGTGCGGAGAAGCTGGTAAATTTGTTGGTAAAGCGGCGATTTACTCTGATGGCTGACTTGATCACGTAAGGTTGAGAGGGACAATTTTACGTCTCCTTCTAGTAAAATTCATCAGGTTATACGGACAACCGCATGACCATATGATAGGACGGAAAACGGCCGTTGTCAACCCCATCGGCTGCAACGGGAAAATGCCCGACTGACACGCTAACTGGAGATGATTATCGAGGCGCAAAAGACTCTCTGCGCTGATAGGGATTCCTCTGGAACAGGCGAAAGAGGACGAATCATGAGGCAGACGGTGACAGAATTGGCGGCAAAAACCAGTCTCCGGGAAGCGTGCGACTTGCTTGCTTGCCTGCCCGCGTGCAGAATGTGTGCATCGTTTTCAGACACCAAAACTGCGGACACATTCTGGAAAGGACGGGCAAGAAAAAAGGCTGAACACAGTAGTTATGTTCAGCCTCTTTTGATTTAGTAGAAACTCTGGCCGGCTACCTGATGACGACAGGCAAGTAAACTATGTGCGGCACAATCGTCAGGCCGCCGGGCAGCGCGCCGCTGCCTTCATCGGGGTTGGTCACTACAACGTCATACGTACCGATGGGAATGCCAATGGGCGACACGGCCGTTATCTCCGTCGCCGATACCACCACAATTTCACTCAGGCGGTACTCTGTCGTGCCCACCAGCGCCACGATGGCCCCGTTTAAGAAGTTACTGCCTGTGATTGTCACCGGCGTGGGCGTGTTGACCGATACTTCCGCAGGCGTGATGCTGCTTACCACCGGCGTTGCGCCAAAGATAGTAAAGGCGTCGGCCAGGACGGCCGTCTGGTCATCGGGGTTCGTCACCTGCACGTCGTAAGTGCCTTCCGGTACGCTGTCGGGCACGTCGGCCAGCAGCTGCGTGGCAGAAACCACCAGGACGTTGCTCAGTTCGTAGGCGTTGCCGCCGTCCACCAGTTCCACGACGATGCCGGCCATAAAGTTTTGACCACTGATGGTGACGGCCGTATCTGTGCCCACGTTGCCGCTGTCTGGCGTAACGGCCGTGACCTCCGGCGCTTCCGCCGACAGCAGCGAGAGCGCCGCCGTCCAGGTCGTCACCGGGTAGCCAGCCGATTGTAGACTGGTAAAGCGATACAATCCGGCCGGCCGGGAAAAAGTCAGCGTATAGCTGGAACTGTTCATGATGCGGACCGGCGTGTACTCGTCAATGGCGAAGTTGGTAAACCCTTCATCCATCACTACAGCCAGTTGGTACGTCCCCGACAGCGCCAGGTCTACGACGATGGCCGAGTTGAGACCATCCTCCAGGGAGACGCCCGACCAGGTGTGGGCGGGCTGGGGCACGTCGCTGACTTCGATTTCGTACGCAATCGCTGCGCCGTTCGCCCCGTCGGCCACCATGTGCAGGCGCGCATCAGCGGGCAGGGTGAAGTGCCACCAGACAGCCTCCATGCCATAAATAGCCGGCAGCGTCTCCGTCGTGGTGATGGCGTCCCACACTTCCAACGTAACGGCGTCGGCCTCCGCCCCGCTAATCCGAACCGACAGGTTGACCAGTTGCGCCTCGTTGACGTGAATGGGCAGCCACTCTTCGCTAAAGTCGTTGCCCACGCCGCCCAGTTGACCACCGATCTTCTGGTATGGCAGTTCGTCGAAGTCGGCGACAGGCCCGGTGATGCTGACGTCCCAGGCCGCCCCGGCCGCGCTGTCCTGATCGATCAGCACGTCGTGGGTTCCGGCGGGTACGAAGTAGGTAACGGCCGTGTCCCCTTCCACAGTTTTCTGAATAAACTCATCATCTACCAGCAGTTGATAGCGCCCGGCGTCCTGTCCCAGGTCGAAGGTATAGAGGCCATCGCTGGGGAAGGCCACACGCACGTGGCTGGCAGCCCCATCCCCGGCGCTGACACCCGCCCAGGCGGTGTCCGGCTCAGGGATGGCCGCCAGTGTGATGTCGTAGCTGAGGGGTGCGGCGTTACCGGTCGCAGCAAGGTAAATGCGCGCATCAGGCGACAGGTCCAGCGTACTCCAGGTCGTCTCCTGCCCGGAGACTGTGAGGCTGTCCAGCACATCACCGTCGCCGTCCACCACTTCCATCAGCAGCGCATCACCCGGCGCACCGTCTACGGTTACGGCCATGTTCACCGGGGTGGTCTCGCCCAGGTGGACGGGCAGCCACTCTTCGCTGAAGTCGTTGCCCGCGCCGCCCAATTCGCCGCCGGCCTTTGTATAGGGCAGGCTGTCGGCGGCTGCGCCGGGGTCGGAGACGGCCAGGTTCCAATCGGCCCCGGCGGTTGAATCCTGCGCCAGGTAGAGGTCGTGCAGACCGGCGGGCACAAAGTAGGTGACACTGGTGTTACTTTCGGCCGTTTTCTGCACCTGGGTAGCGCCATCGGCGGCCAATAAGAATTGGTAACGGCCGTTCGCCACGCCCGCGTCGAAGGTGTACAGTCCATCTTCCGGGAAGATGAGGCGGATGTGGCTGTGTCGGCCGGTCGGCGCGGCCAAACCGTCCCAGGTGTACGCGGCCGTCGGCAAATGGTAAAGGACCAGGTTGATTGCCGCGTCGGTGGCGCTGTTATTGACCAGTTGGATGCTGTTGTTGCCGGTGAGCGCGCCAGTGCCCCAGACGGTTTCGCCAGCCAGGGCGCTGTCATCCCAAATGACCGTGCTGTTGCCATCAGTAATGGTCATATCTACGTCAGCGCCGGTGACGGCCAGGGCAAAGTTGAAGTCCAGGGAGCCGGAGGGCACGGTGTACAGCGGCGTCACAGCTTCACCGGGGGCCAGGTCGCCTTCAAAGACAAAGAAGCTCTCCCCAGCAGCGATAGCGCGAACAGCGGCCGACCAGTTCGTCGCCGAAAAGGCCGGGTCTTGCAGCACGTACACTTCGTGCATACCGGCCGTCACCAACATGTCGTAGCTGGTGTCGGAACTGGCCTGCGGCGCGCGGACGGGTATGGCGTCGTCTAGCACCAGGTTGGCAAAGCCGGTTGACGTGTTTAGGGTGAACTGGTAAAGCCCGGTGGTGGGGAAGTTGACCATGATGACGGAGTTCGCGCCATTGGCCAGGGTGTAACCGTTCCAGCCGGCGGCGGTGGCGCTGGGCACGGCTTTCACTTCCAGGCTGTAAGCCAATGGCCCGGTATTGTTGCCGCTGCGCAGGCGCAGGCGGTTTGCTCCGGCCGACAGATCAAAAGTGAACCAGGTTTTCTCGCCACCCATCACGGCCGGGGAAGCAAAGTCTGGGTGGTCGCTGCCGGCCCGGTACACTTCCAGCATCATGCCGTCCACGGCGCTGCCGTCCAGGTCCAGGCTCAAGTTTACGGTGGTGGCGGCGTCGAGGGACAGGGGCAGCCATTCTTCGAGGAAGTTGTTGCCCAGGCCGCCGATGTGGCCGCCCGCTTTGGTGTAGGGCAGTGTATTGTTGCCCGCGCTGAGCAAACTCACGGCGACGTCCCAGTCTGCGCCGGTAGTGGAATCTTGCGCCAGGGTTAAGACGTGGGCGCCCGCGGGCACGTAGTAGACGACGTCGTCGCCTGCTCCTTCGACGGTTTTGCGGATGTAGTTGTCGCCATCTACTTCCAGCCAGAACTGGTAACGGCCGTTCACCGCAAAATCAAAGGTGTACAACCCGGCCGTGGGGAACTGCACCCGCGCCTCGCTGTACGCGCCGCTGGCGTTGGCCTCGCCCGACCAGGTGTAAGGCGTGGTGGGCAGGGCATCCAGGGTGAGGTCATAGTCAACCAGGCCGCCGTTGGCCATGAGGTGAATCAAGCTCAGACCGGCCGGCAGATCGAAGGTGAGCCAGGTGGTCTCGCCGGTTTGCACCGTCTGGCTGGCTGTGGCGCTGTGGATGGTTTCGTTGATGGCGACCCGCAGGTTGTCGCCGGGCGCGCCGTTGACCGAAACGACCATGTTGGCTTGCGTTGGGGCGGCCAGGTAAACAGGCAGCCATTCCTCGTTGATTTGCTCGCTGAGTTGGTGATAGGGCAGGCTGTCTACGGCCGTGCCCGTGTAAGTGATGGCGACGTTCCAATTCACGAAACCGCCCAGGCCGCTCTGCGTAATCGCCAGGTTGTGGGCGCCGGCGGCGACGTAATAGACGGCGCTGGTGGCGGCGCTGACCGTTTTCTGGATGTAGCTGTCGCCGAGGGTGAATTCGTAACGGCCGTTGACGTTGACGCCGAAGTCAAACGAATACAACCCACTCTGCGGGAAAATAACTTGCGCCTGGCTGTTCACGCCTGTCGGTGCGGCGCTGCCGGCCCAGGTGTAAGGCGCGGCTGGCAGGTCGTAGAAGTTTAGCTGATAGGTGGCTGGCTGGTTGCCCGTATTGGTGAGGGTGAAGGTATTGACACCGGGCGTCAGCGTCACGTTGCCCCAAACGGTTTCCCCAACCTGAACAAGACCATTCCAGACCACGGTGTTGGCAGCGTTGCGAATCTGCAACTGGATTGGCCCGTTTCCCGTTGGCGTCGTCAGCGAAAAATTGGCGGCACGATTGCCCGATGACTGATAAAACGTGGGTGAAATGGTGGCGCTGGCGTTGATTGTGCCGTTCAACGTAAAGAACGGCGTTTCGTTGACTGCATTGGGGGCATTCTCCGCTTTAGCGACCGCTGACGAATAGGCACTGACAGAAAAAATGACGACAATGAGCAAAAAAGCAAGTTGCAACCACTGTTTCTGCCACGGTTTTGTTATTGCATTCATAAGGAACCTCCTGAAATGCTCAATTGGAAGAAGGAATAAAGAGAAATAAATCATGGTGGGCGAACAAAAGAGATTATATATCCTCGGCAGGGCACTCATTCAGAAGTAGGCCTATTTTCCTACTCTGCTCTCCGGCGTGCATTGGGGGGTATGCCTGTGGTACGCGGTGGAGTATCTTGGTTGGCATGGGGAACGGCCGTTACGTGAGCTGATTACGGCTTTCAACTGGAATCCTCTCTGCTGTGTTCGGCCACCACCTTGAACCGACCCTGCCTGGGGCTGGCAATGGCCACACTGTTTCTTGTGCGTCAAGGAATGGAAGTCTTCGAAACCGGAAAACGCCGTTGGGTGGATGCACACTAGCTTCGGGGCAGCAGCTATCTGCAGATAGGCTGGAGATGGGTAAGGCGCACCCCGACTGTTGGCTAGAAAAAAGGCTATGAACTGATTACGAAGCTCCGGTTGTCATTTCCACCTGACCCGGAACCGGCTAGGGCCTCCCGAAAACAAGCCAAAGAGCGGACCAGTCTTCGTCTTTCCGTGTGCTTTGAAGTGTTTTAGTTTAGTGCAAGTTGATTCTCATGAGTTTTACCAGTCAATCAGCATAACGCTGTTTTTTGACATTCTCTGCATGTTCCCCATCGTTTTCCCTGAGATTGATCGCGCCAATAGTATTCAGATTCCGGTTTAAACTCCCCACAAGTAGCACATTTTTTCATTTAAACCCACCTTAAAGCCCAATTAACTGCTACCCATTTGCTACCCTTTGATTTCTAAGAACAAAAATAGTGGGAAAGCAAAAGTCCCAAACCCGAAGATTTGGGACTTG
>CALFEW010000068.1 GCA_937958365.1 uncultured Chloroflexota bacterium
AGTGGAACGGGTAGCGGGCAATCATCCGGCAGCGAATATGGTTCCGTTACAAACTGGCGTTTACTGGATCATTACGCCACAGGGCTGCACGAGTGGCTTCAGCGCCACTTTGACATTGCCTTTCCCCAATCCCGACAGCAGCGACAAGTTGTGCCGTTATAGCGGAAGCGGTTGGCATTGCGCGGCCGACAGCTTTGCGCTAAATGTCTTCGACGCCGGGCTTGGTACGGTGACACGAGAGGGCATTTCGGCTTTTTCGGATTGGGTGGTGGGGGATAATGCGGGGCCAACGGCCGTTGCCCTCACCACATTCAAGGTACAATCAGGGCCATTCTCCGGCCTGGTTTGGGCGGCGATTGTCGGCGGCCTGTTATTCCTTAGCTTGGGACTGTTTGTCGGTGTGATGGTCGTGAAATCTCCGGCTCGTAGCGGTATCCAGAAGTCAACATTCAGTTTTCAGCGCGTGTTTTCCAGAGGTGACGACAACTGAAAACTGGTTACTGAATACTGATTACGCCTGCTAGGCAGGATACCGCCCCAGCTCGCCGGTATCGCCAAAGCCGGGTGAGTAGAGGCCGACCAACCCGTGGCGCAAGGCATAAAGGGCAGCCTGGGTGCGATTTGTCAGATTGAGCTTGTCCAAAATGTGACTGACGTGAACGCCCACCGTACGACTGGAAATGACCAGGCGGTGGGCGATTTCGTCGTTGCCCAGACCTTGCGCCACCAGCTTAAGAATCTCCAATTCGCGTTCGGTTAGCGCTTCCACAGGCTGAGCCGACGGCGTGGAGCCGATCACGCGCAGCAAGCGGCGGGCCAGTCCGGCCGGCAGGTAGATGCCACCCTGGTGCAGCGTGCGAATGGCGGTCAGTAATTCCTGTGGCGGGGTGTTTTTGGCGACGTAGCCCAATGCACCGGCCTGAATGGTGGGCAGGATGCGTTCGATGTCGGTCATGCTGGTGAGGATCAGCACGCGGGTGGCAGGGCATTGACGGAGGATTTCGGTGGTGGCTTCGATACCGTCTTTGTGAGGCATCAGGATGTCCATCAGAACGATGTCGGGGTGCATCTGTTGGGCCAACCGGACAGCTTCCAGTCCGTTGGCTGCTTCGCCGACGATTTCCAGATCAGGTTCCAGACCCAGCACGGCGCGCAGTCCTTCGCGTACCAACGGATGATCGTCAACGATGAGGAGACGAATAGTAGTGGTTATGGGCAT
Organism: uncultured Chloroflexota bacterium; assembly: GCA_937958365.1. GTDB lineage: Bacteria > Chloroflexota > Anaerolineae > Promineifilales > Promineifilaceae > Leptovillus. The sequence continues at coordinate 1,220 of CALFEW010000068.1, forward strand.
GAAGAAGCTCCTTATGTTCGTCAATTAAAGGTTTATGATTGTGGTTGGGCTTATCGGCCGCCTTCAATCTTTCATTTTTGGCGTCGTTGGCAGGCCGGCTTTTACGGCCGTTCCTGTGCCAGGTATCGAGCTAATTTCCAGGTGACCACCCAGGTGGGCAGCGCGTTCATGCAAGTTATTGAAACCCAGGCCAGGCTGGACGGTGGCCGGATCGAAGCCCCGGCCGTTGTCGCTGACCTGCAATTCGAGCCAGTTTTCGGTGGCGTGCATGGCGACGGTAACGGCCGTTGCCGCCGCATGTTTGAGCGCATTGTTAAGCGCCTCTTCGATCAGGTGATAGATTTCTTCTTCCACGGCCGTTGGCAGCGACTGCGGCCAGGTTCCCTCCACGTGTATTTCTAGACCGGCGCGCTGTTCCACCATTTCCAGGCGGCGCTGAACGGCCGTAAACAAATCGGCCTGACTCAGGTCCAGGGGGCGCAGTTGGTAAATCAGCAGGCGCATTTCGCGTAAAGCCTGACGGGCGGTTGCGCCCAGGCGGTCCAGGTGGTCGGCGGTGGTCTGGATACGGCCGTTGAGCAACTGTTTTTGGGCGGCGTCGGCAAAGAGCATTTGGGAATAGAGCAGTTGGGTAACAGAATCATGTAAATCGCGGGCCAGTCTGTGGCGTTCGGCGGTGAGAACGGCCGTTTCCGCCTGGCGGCGCAGGTAATCATTATCTAGAGCTATGCCAATTTGCTCGGCCGTCGCCAGGAGCAGGCCCAGGTCTTCGACGTTGAAACAAGGCGTGGTACGGCCAAAAATAACCAGGGCGCCTTTGTCCTGGTCTTGTTCCTGGGGGCAAATCGGGGCGGCGATGAGGGAAGGATAGGGTAATGGCATCGCCAGGAAAGGGGCGGTACGCGGGTCAGTGGTTAGATCATGCACCAAAAAGCCATCTTTCCCGGCGGCGACTTGCAGCCAGAAAAGTTCGTTGGCAAAGTCATCGGTCATGTCTGTGGCTCCCTGCCAGGCGGCGATGCGCAGTGCATGTGGAGAGCCAAAAAAGATAACGCCGGCTGCGCCGTCGGTCGCTTGCAAGATGTAGGTCAGGCAGCCATCAAGAATGGTTTGCAAAATCTGGTTCTGGCTGATAAGGGAGGCGACATTGTAGAGAGTGGCGAGATCCCGGGTGCGGGCAGCGACGCGCATCTCCAGGGTTTCCATGAGTTTGAGCGGCGTCAGGTCATGGAGAAGCAGCAGGTGGCCTGGGGAACGGCCGTTGCGCCCGGTTAGTGTCGTGCTTTGTAGATGGAGATAACGCTTGCCCGTGTGCTGCTGAATCACTATCTCTTGTTGGAAATCGGACTGGGCCACCTTGTCCGCCAGGTCCGCCCAGGGCGAGGGGAGTTGCGCCATCGTACGCCCAATCATCAGGTGGAGGGGGATGCCGGTAAGCTTTTCCCATGATGGGTTGGCGTCTACGACGCGATTTTTGTCGTCTACCACCAACATGCCATCGGTCATGCTTTCCACCAGGGCATTTCGGGCGATGGGAGCAAGATCGAGCAGGCGAAAGCGAAATATAGCCCAGGTGAAGATCAGGCTGTTGAGGACGGACAGCAGCGGCAGGAGCAGAGGAGTTGGGCGGCTGTTATTAAGAGAAAAGGGGATGGTGATGAGCAGTGATAAGCCGCCCCCCAGCAAGATGGAGGCAGCTTGCCCACGAAATGGTTGGGGGGAACGCAGAGCGGTAACGGCCGTTATCACCATAATCGCACCCAACAGCCCATAACTATAGGCAGCGTGGACCCAATACCAGATTCCTCCTTGCCACAGTCTGTAACCAAAGACGCCATCGGTCTGCACAATTTCATAGGAATGCGTGTACCACTGGTGGCTGTCGTTGGTCCAGATGAGAAGGATGGTAAGCAAAGGGATTAGCAACAGGCTCATGAGCCGATAACGGGTGAGCCAGCCGCGGCGTCCGGTGGCGGAGAGCGTAAAAACCAGGGCCGCGACCGGCATAAAAGCAACACCGATAGATGCGACCTGTCCCCAAAAGAGGTACGCGGCTTTGGTCTGGCTGACGCCTTCCATGCCCACGCCAAAAGACCAGGTGGTGATGGCTAACATCATCCAGGCCAGGGAGGCGGCTCCGGGGATGGTTCGCCGTTTTAGGGCATAGAGTCCGATAACGGCCGTGATAACCGCGGCGGCAAAAAAAGCAATGGTAGGTTGAAAGGCCTGAATGTTCATGGTCTTACCAGGATCAATGGTGTAGCGACCAGACTATTTCATGACACAAATGAATGCGCCTCAATGGAGGATGCTTTTTACACTTCTCTACCCTACTCCCCGCGAATCTCCACCCGCCCGGTCATGCCGGGACGCAGGTCCAGGTCGGTATCATCCAGGTTGATTTTCACCGTAAACACGGCCGCATCGCCTACCACACCGCTCGCCTGCGGCGCAATGCCCGCCACCACGCCGCTGATAGGCGTCGTGGGAAACGCCTTCAAGGTAATTTCCACCACCTGGCCGGGATGAATCGCTTCCAGGTCGCGTTCGCTCAGGTTGGTGGTGTGAAATTGCAACTGGTCGGTATCCAGCAGCGTGAGGATGGGCGTTCCGGCGGCGACCATCGCGCCGGGCGCAACTTCTATGGACAGCACAGTACCGGGCCAGGGGGCGATCAACTGCGCTTTGCTCAGGGCGTCTTGCGCCTGTGTCCGGCTGAATTGGGCCTGGGCCAGGGAAATTTCGGCCTGTTCTACGCGCAGTTGGGCGGCGGAAATCTCTGTTGGTTTGGGGCCGGTGAGGGTCTGGGTGAGGGTTTGCTGGGCGTTGATGAGGGAGGCGCTGGCGGAAACGGCCGTGTCGTTGTTCAGCCCCGCCAGAGCCAGATTGTACTGCGCCTGGGCTACTTCCAGATTTTCCTGCGCGTAGGTCAGGCTGCGCGTGGCCCCGTTGCGCTCCGCTTCCAATTGTTCCTTGTAGCCCGGCAGCCCGAACTCCCATTCCCGGCCCGGATCGTAGGCGGTGTCGTAGGCTTTTTGGGCGTCGGTTAACTGGCGCTGTGCCTGTTCCAGGTTGATGCGCGCCGAGGTGAGGCTGTTGCCGGATGCGGCGTCGTTGGTGCGGGCGTTGTCGTAGGCGGTTTGGGCGGCGGTGACGTTGGCTTGGGCCAGGGCCACGGCCGTTTCGTCCGGCGTCCAGTTTTCCAAATCATCCAGGCTGAGCTGCGATTGGGCCAGGCTGTTTTCCGCCTGGGCGACCTGCAATTCGGCGCTGGCGATGGCTTCCTGCAAGGCGCTGTCGTCCAGCGTGGCAATTATGTCGCCAGCGGCTACTTTGTCGCCGGGGCGGACGTTGAGGGTCAGGATACGGCCGTTGGCTTCAAAACTCAGCGCCAGGGCCGGCTGCACCGCCACCAACTGCCCATCGGCCACCACGGTAGACGGGGCAGCCGGTTCGCTGGTTGGGCGGGGTGTGGCCGTGGGGGCGTTAGGGTCGGCAACGGCCGTAGCCTCCACAATCCCCCGCCCCAACCGCTGCGTACAACCCGCCAGCAGCAAAACCAAGACGATAAAAAGAAGGGTGTGTTTGTTGTTCATAGCTTTGTTTCCAAGAGTGAAGATCAAAGATCGAAGATTAAAGATTGAAGCGAGTCGCTCTTCAATCTTCAATCTTTATTCTTCAGTCCTTTACATTCTTAAAATATCCACCGCCTGCTTCTTCACAATGCGGCGGGCAGAGAAGGCCGCGCCGAGGATGCTGGCGAGGACGACCATGATGACGATGAAGGGCATGACGGTGGTGTCTATGGCGAAGGTGGTGGGCAATTGTTGGAGCGCGCGCTGCCCGTAAAAAGAGACGTAGCCCATGCTGGCCCCGGCGGCGATGCCCGCCAGCGCCGCGCCCAACGTCATGGTGATGGCTTCCACCACCAGCATCCCGGTCAGTTCGCGGCGCAGCATCCCGACGGCCTTCAACATGCCAATCTCTACGCGCCGGGCATAGATGGTGACATAAATGACGGCAAACACGCCGAAAACGGCCGTTGTAAACGAAATCACCGTCAGCACCAGCAAGAAAATGCGCTGCGTGGCCTGCGCCTGCGCGTTAAATTCCAGTTCAATCGTCAGGAAGCGCGTCCAGAAGCCATAATCCAGGCCGTACCGCTCGCCCATCTCCGTGGCGGTGTCGTCCACGTCGGCGTCGGGCGTCAGCGTTGCCAGCACCTGCGTAAAGACGGGGTCGTCGGCGGGCGGCAGCGGGTCGTCCAGCTTCGTGACCAGGCTGCGGAAGCCGTCTAGCGACATGAGGATGGTGCTGTTGTTCATCGCTTCCAGGCGGCTGCGGCCAATGTCGTCGAAGCCGGGAATGCGGCGGCCAATGCCCACGACGCGGGCCGGCACTGTATGATCCAGCCCTTCACCGGTCAGTTTCACCAGGTCGCCCAAGCCCACCACCAGATGCTGCGCCAGACCTTCGCTGATGATCACGGCCGTTGGGTCTGCCAGCAGCGCGTCAAACGATTCTGGCCCACCGGCGGCAAACTCCATCATGTCGGGGAAAAGCACGTCCGGCAGACGGCCGTTCACCCCCACCACCGTCACCCCCGCCGACCGTAACCCCACCGGGTCCGCCGCCCGCGAACTATACCGATAGCTCACGCCCACCATCTGCTCCAGTCCTGGCACGGTGCGCAGTTCCTCGTCGAGGAAGCTAGGGCGAAGGCGGTCGCGTGTACTTTGCGTGTCCCAATAAGCAAACGAGGTCACGTTCACCGGCGCGCCCATGTCCAATTTGACGCTCGATTCGTAATTGGCGTTTTCCAGCGCCAACTGCGTCGCCAGGAAGCTGGGCAGCACGCCGCTAAACAGCACCAGCAGCGAAATCAGCGTATTACGCAGCTGGCCGCGCCCCACGTTGCGCCGGGCAAAATAGGTCAGGCGCGGCAACGCCAGCCCCATCACAAACAACACCAACCGCTCAAACGGAATCGTGGTGATGAAAAACATCAGGCCCAGGCCCAACACCAGCAGCCCCAACGCCAGCAGCACAAACATCACCTCCAACGCCGGGCCGCCAAAAGC
>CALFEW010000069.1 GCA_937958365.1 uncultured Chloroflexota bacterium
TACCCACCTTACCTACCTGATCACACCTGATCAAACAAAGGAACAAACATGAGCTACATCGAATCCATCCTCGCCCGTGAGATCCTCGACTCGCGCGGCAATCCGACCATCGAGGTTGACATCGTTACCGACGAGGGCATTCTGGCCCGCGCGGGGGTGCCCAGCGGGGCCAGCACCGGCGCCCACGAGGCCTGGGAGCTGCGCGACACCGACGACAAGAAGCGCTTTGGCGGCAAGGGCGTGCGCAAAGCCGTCAACCACATCAACACCGAGATCGCCGCCGCGCTCGATGGCTGGGAGGTCACCGACCAGACCGGCATCCCGGTCTTTACCAATGGCGGCGGGCGCGGCACGCTGCCCATGACCCATCCCCACTGCTTCAAAGCCAGCCGCGGCAAAGCCCTCAAAGAAGCCGATCTGGTGCTGCTGATCGGCACGCCCATAGATTTCCGCCTGCGCTACGGGCAGGGTTGGAACCCGCAGGCCAAACTCATCCAGGTCGAAAACGACCCGGCGGAACTCAACCACAATCGCCAGGCCGACGTGGCCCTGGTCGCCGATTCGCGGCTGGTGCTGGAAGCCCTGGCCGAAGGCTTGCAAGGCATCCGCTACGATGGCTGGCGGCAAGCAGTGACAGACATGGAAGCCAAAAAACGCGCCCAGCAAGCCGTCTGGGAGGCGTTTGACGATGCGCCTATCAACCATTTCCGCCTGGGCGCGGAGATTAACCGCCTGATGGATGAGGATACGATTCTCATCGGCGACGGCGGCGACATTGTCAGCGCGGTCGCCAAGGTGGTGGACGTGACCCGGCCCGGCCAATGGCTGGACCCCGGCCCATTGGGCTGCCTGGGCGTGGGTGCGCCCTTTGCCCTGGCGGCGCAGCACCTTTACCCGGACAAAAAAGTGCTGATCGTCAGCGGTGATGGTTCCTTTGGGCTGAATGGTTTTGAGTTTGATACGGCCGTGCGCTTCAACCTGCCCATCGTCGCCATCGTCGGCAACGACGGCGGTTGGGGGCAAATACGCAACCCCATCCAGGCCATGATGGGCCGCGCCCCCGGAACCCACCTCACCCGCGCCCGCTACGACAAAGTCGTCGAAGCGCTCGGCGGCTACGGCGAACTTGTCGAAGACCCTGGCGACATTGGCCCGGCGCTGGCCCGCGCCTTTGCCAGCGGCAAACCCGCCTGCGTCAACGTCCTGCTAGACGCCGACGGCATGAAAAAAACCGACGCCGGTTCACCTTACATCATGTAGACCTGCCAGGTTTTCTGAAACCTGCCAGGTCTGCGCGGAGAACAATTCATGGAACACCTTCTGGCGACACCCCATCCACAAATCCTCCTGGCCGATGGCGAAAAAAAGACCATCCGCGCCGAGCGCCGGCGGCCCAGCGCCGCCGACGGACCACGCGAACGCGCCACAGCGCCGCAGCGCCAGCGCCCCCCATCATCTTCATCATCCGGCGGCGGCAGCAGCGGTGGCTACAGCGGCGGCAGTTCACCCAGACCCGGCTACTCCTCTGGGGGGTCTGGCGGCGGACGGCCACCCAGTCTGCTGATTATTGGTCTGGTGGTTTTGCTGCTGGTGTGCGGCCTGCCGTTGATGTTCCTCTTTGGCGGCGACGACGAGGGGAGCGACACGTCGAGCGACATTAGCGTCCCGGCCAATGAACCATCATCCAATAACGCCAGCTCTTTTGCGGAAAGCGCCACGACAAACAACGAACCCTTCCTACCACCGCCCGCCAGCACGGAAGGACAAACCTGGCTGGTCATGCTCTATTCCGACGCCGACGACAAAATTCTGGAGCAAGATATTTTCCTGGACCTGAACGAGGCGGAGCGCGCCGGTTCGACCGACCGGGTGCAAATTGTGGCCCAGCTTGATCGTTTCAAGAAGGGGTATCGGGGCGATGGTGACTGGTCATCGGCGCGGCGGTACTACATCACCCAAGACGACGATTTGAACAGCATCAACTCGCAGATGGTGGCCGATTTGGGCGAGGTGAACATGGCCGACGGCCGTACCCTCATAGATTTCGCCACCTGGGCCATGCAAACTTACCCCGCCGACAAATACGTCCTCATTCTGTCGGATCATGGCATGGGCTGGCCGGGCGGCTGGAGCGACCCCACCGCCGCCGATACAAGCGACAGCCGCATCCCGCTGACGGAAGCGCTGGGCGACCAGTTGTACCTGATGGAATTAGACGACGCTCTGGGCGAAATTCGCCGCCAGACCGGCGTGGAGCAGTTTGAACTGATCGGCATGGACGCCTGCCTGATGAGCCACCTGGAAGTGTTTAGCGCCCTGGCCCCACACGCCCGCTACGCCGTCGCCTCGCAGGAGGTGGAACCGGCGCTGGGCTGGGCTTACACCAGCTTCCTCTCCGCGCTGGCGAGCAACCCGGACATGACCGGGGCCGACCTGGGGCGGCAAATTGTCGCCAGCTACATCCAGGACGACCAGCGCATTGTGGATGACACGGCGCGGGCGGAGTTTTTGCAGCGGGGGTCGCCGTTTGGCAGTCTGTTGGGCGGCCCTTCGGCGCGGCAGGTCGCCAATCAGTTGGGGCAAGATATTACGTTAACGGCCGTTGACCTGGCCGCCATCCCCAGCATCCTCAGCAAACTCAACGACCTGGCCTACACCCTGCAAACCGCCAACCAACCGGCCGTCGCCCAGGCGCGCACGTATGCCCAATCCTTCACCAGCATCTTTGGCGACGACGTCCCGGCGTCTTATATTGACCTGGGCCATTTTGTGCAAATCTTGCAGCGCGAAGCCCGCAACAGCAGCGTCTCGCAGGCCGGCGACGCCCTGCTGACCGCCCTGAACCAATCCATCATCGCCGAGCGGCACGGGCCGCAGCGGCAGGGGGCCAGCGGCATCTCCATTTATTTCCCCAACTCGCAGTTGTACCGCAATCCAATCAGTGGACCGCAGTCGTACACGGCCGTTGCCAACCGCTTTGCCCAATCATCCTTGTGGGATGATTACCTGGCCTACCATTACACCGGGCGCGCCTTTGAACCAACGGCCGTTGAACTGGCTGTGCCGGATAGGGAAACGGCCGTTACCGCCCCCGGCGCGGCCGCTATCAACCTGTCGCCCATCACCTTATCGGACAACGTGGCTGCGCCCGGCCAGCCGGTGCTGCTCAGCGCCGACGTTAGCGGCGACACTATCGGCTACATTTACATCTGGACCGGCTATTATGACCAGGCCGCCAACTCCATCTTCGTCGCCGACACCGACTATCTGCAAAGCGGCGAGACCATCGAGGTGGACGGCGTGTACTATCCCGACTGGGGCGACGAGGAATTCACGCTGGAATTTGAGTGGGAACCGCTGATGTTTGCCATCAGCGATGGGACAAACACGGTGCTGGGCGCATTGTCGCCACAAAGTTATGGCGCGGAACCGGCCGACGCCATCTACACCGTTGACGGTCTGTACACCTTCGCCGATGGCGGCGAAACGCGCTATGCGCGACTCTTTTTCCGCAATGGCGTGCTGCGCCAGGTATTTGGCTTTACCGGCCAGGAGGCCACCGGCGCGCCGCGCGAGATCATCCCGCAGACCGGCGACACGTTTACGATGCTGGAAGAATGGCTGGACCTGGACGCCAGCGGCAACGTGATCGAGACAACCACTCAGGAAGGCGGCACGCTGACGTTTGGCGATGAGATGTTTATCTGGGAAGAATTGGATGCGGCCGTCGGTGAGTACGTAGTCGGCTTCATCGTTGAAGACCTGGACGGCAACCGCCATGAAGCATATGCGGATGTGACGGTGCGTTGATGAAGCGGAGAGATGAACGAGAAACGAATTGTCGAAATCTACCCCTATGACCCGACCTGGGTGGCTGAGTTTGCGGCGGAAGCGGCGCGGTTGACGCCGGTTTTTGGCGATAATCTGGTGGCGATGCACCACATAGGCAGCACGGCCGTTCCCGGCCTGCCCGCCAAACCCGTCATAGACATCATGCCCGTCGTCAACGACATCCATCAGGTAGATGATCTGAATCCACACATGGCCGCCCTGGGCTACATTGCCAGAGGTGAGCATGGTATCCCTGGGCGTCGCTACTTCCGCAAAGGCAGCGACGCCCACCACAGCCACCATATCCACGTTTTCCAGGTTGGCAGCCCAGAGATTGCCAAACATCTGGATTTTCGGGATTATTTGCGCGCCCACCCGGAAGCTATGGCCGCTTACGGCCGTCTCAAAACCACTCTGGCCGCCCAATACCGCACCGATCCCCCCGCCTACACCAACGCCAAAGCTGATTTCATCGCCGAGATTTTGCGGCAAACGGCCGTCTGGCAGCAAACGGCCGTCTGGCAACAACAAGTCTCTGCCCAATGACCCAACTGGAAACCCCACGCTTGCGACTGCTGCCCCTCTCTATGGGACAGTTGCAGCTTTTTGAAGATGATCCTTACCTGCTAAGCGCCGATTTGCCCGTCCCGGTGCTGCCTTCCGTGGTTACGCCGGTGGTAGGACGGGCCATCCGCGCCAAGCTGTCCAAAATGCGCCTGGTCAATGCCTATTACCACAACTGGTACACCTATTGGCTCATCGTGCGCCAGGATGAAAACGTGGGCATTGGCCTGATCGGCTTTAAGGGAGCGCCCAACGGCCGTGCCGAGGTCGAGATCGGCTATGGTCTGGCCCCGGAACAACAAGGCCAGGGCTTCATGACCGAAGCGGCCAGAGCTTTGGTGAATTGGGGGTTGGCCCAACCAGACTGCACGGCCGTTACCGCCTGGACTGAACTAGACAACGTCGCCTCGCAGCGCGTGCTGGAAAAGATCGGCATGGTGCGTGATGGGCAGCAAAACAATCAATATCACTGGCGCACACCAGAACTGCCTGAGGTGCAGCGCCTCACATGGAGCAACGCCTGATGAAAATTGACCAGATTACCCCAGACGCCTGTCCACAAACCACCGGCCTGGTGGTGGTCATAGATGTCCTGCGCGCTTTCACCACGGCCGCCTTCGCCTTTGCCAACGGCGCGACCGAGATCATGCTGGTCAGCAGCGTGGAGGAGGCGTTTGCCGGCCGCCAGCAGTGGCCGGATGCGTTGTTGATGGGCGAAGTAAACGGCCGTCACATCCCCGGTTTCGATTATGGTAACTCCCCCACAGACCTGGTGGACGTAGACCTGAACGGCCGTCGCCTCATCCAGCGCACCAGCGCCGGGACGCAAGGCGTGGTGCGCAGCGTACAGGCCACGGCCGTTTTTAGCGCCAGCTTTGTTTGCGCCGGAGCTA
>CALFEW010000070.1 GCA_937958365.1 uncultured Chloroflexota bacterium
AGACGATACGTCTAGTTTGCCCGCGTCTATTTGGTCGCGGCAGCGCAGCAAATCGCCAGGCGCCCATTCTTTGGCCGTTAACAGCTTCGCCTCTTTGAGGAAGAGCGGCATGTAGGGCAGTTGGAGCGTCTGGTAATAACCCAGCAGCAAGATAACACCACCATTGCTTAACAACGGCAGCGCGGCGGCCAGGGCTTCCATCGAACCGGTCGCTTCAATGATCACAGACACCGGTTCGGTGATGGCGTCTTTTAACGAATCGGTGGCCACGTTGACGACCGCATCCCCAACAGAATGAACCAGGCGGCTGGCAACACGGTCGGCTGAAGCCACCCATGCGCCTTGTCCCTGGGCAAACCGGGCGGCCAATTGTCCGACAGGACCCTGGCCCAAGACCAAAACGCGGCTTTCCGGCGTCAGATTCAGCAAATCAATGCCATGCAAGGCAGTGGCGGCCAGGGCCAACATGACGCCCTGTCGCGGCTGGATGCCATCTAACGGGACGACGCGCTTGACGTCGGCAAAAAGGGTGGCGGATTGGCCGCCCCAGGCGGCGTTTATACCTTCGTAGCAGTGTGCGCCGCCAATGTATACCCAACGGCCGTGCCATTCAGCCGGCACGTGTTCACCTAATTCAACAATACGCCCTACAGTTTCGTAACCGGGCACAACCGGCAGACTCAGCATGGGATGGGGCATTTGCCCGGCCAGCAACATGCGCTCGGTCCCGGCGCTGATGGACGTGTAGGCGGTTTGCACAACCACATCATCCGGTCCAGGGGAACGTAGCGTGACTTCCCTGAGTTCGACTTTCCCCGGTTCGGGGATGACCACTGCCTGGGTGTGTTTCATCATCGTTAGTTTTGGGTGGCGGGCTGCACGGCCGTTGCCTGCCGCTGTTTGCGCGCACGCACACCCTTGAGAACAAATTGGGCGGAATTCACCAGATATGTGGTGTAAGCGATGAGCATCAAGGTCATAACGGCCTGTTCAGACCAACCCAACCAACGCGCCACGAAGTACAGATTGTGCATGATCATGGCGACGGCATTGCCCACGTCTTCCCAATAAAATTCGGGGGCCAAAAACCATTTGCCAAACACTTCTTTTTCCCAGATCATGCCGGTAATGGTGATTAGCCAGAGCAAGCTAATCTTGATCAAAACGCTGATGTTGGCGATTGTGTAGCCATTACCGGTCAGCAAATAACGAATGACCAGGGAAAAGCTAATGATAAAAGCCAGAAACTGGATAGGAGCCAAAACAGCCTGGACGATAGTCCATTTGCTTTTGTCCCTTCTTTCCAGTTGTTCTGGCGTGTATGCAGAGGTTGCCATAGTTTCTTTTGTCCTAAAATAGTGATTTTAGGTTAGCTCCAAAAAGTCACGCACGATGGTCAGATATTCTTGCGGCTTTTCGACCATCGGCAAGTGTCCACATTTGTCTATCCAGCTTACCTTACAGTTGGGGATAACGCCGACTGTGTAATCCACGTTAGCCACCGGCATGACCTGATCCTGACGACAGGCAATCAACAGGGTCGGGGTTTGGACGTTGGCTCCGGCGGCTTCGATAGCCGGAGAAGTGGCGTCGTTGGCACAGGCAACGGCCGTAGCCGCATCCAATTCTAGAAAATCCACAAAGCCTTGTTTCACCAGCGGATTCTCTTTGGGAACGCGGTAAAAATAGCGGTTGGCCATCATGCTGGAAAAGACTGGTAAAGAAGCGAGCCAGGTATGGCGAAAACCCAACGAAAATTTAAAAATGAGCATGGCCGCTTTGAAGATTTGCTCCTCGGTTTCTGTCATAAAAAAGCACAGAGAAGTGAGGATCAACCGATCAATGCGGTCTGGATGGGCTTCAGCCAGCAGCAAAGACATGGCGCTGCCCATGGAATGCCCAATCAACTGAACCCGATCTAATTTAAAGTGGTCCAGGATAAAACTCAGGGATTCCACCTGATCAAACATATTCTGCGGCTTTTGCACCGGTTGTGAACGCCCCGTGCCCAACAAATCAGGCACGATCACCTGTGTGGATTTAGCCAATGTTTTCGCGGTCAACTGCCAATAACTGCCGGAGCCTCCCCAGCCGTGTACCAATAAGATGGGCAAGTTCTCCGTAGGTTGGAGTGGCTCCCACACGTCCACGACCAGCGGCCCATTGGGATGATCTAGCTTCAGCGTCCGCTTTTTGATCGTAACGGCCGTAGGTGCGGCTGTGGTGGTGTCTAATGTAGATTCGAGCGTCATCAGTCAACCCTCAATCATCTGTTTGGGCATCGCCCGGAGTGGTGCGTTTTTCTGACGCGGCGTGTTTTCGGTAACGGCCGTAGACGGTAAACGACGGATGCCCCAACCATAGAGGGTCGCAGGAATGGGCATGACAAGCAGCAAATGTTCTATCACACCTAAACCAATCATGGTAGCCACCAGCAAATAGCCAATGGCCTGCGAAGGCGCCGTTCGCGGGATAATCGCCTGATAAAACATGAACAACGAAACCGTTGAGGCCGCCACAACAGAAACAGGAAAAAAAGCATTGCTCGGTTGTTTGTTGAGCAGCCCGTCTAAATGATGCAAATGCGACGGCAGCAGTTCAATTCTAAAGTTACGTACGCCTAAAAACACGTTCAGCTTCGCACTGGAGTGCATGATCCACATGGCCACAAAGATCCAAAGACCCCATTGATTGGCAGAAGACCAGGTTAAACCGACGAGCAACAACACAAAAAGAACAACCAGGAGTTCGTGATAAACGCCGGCCCGAAATGCCAGACGAAAGCGATAAACCACGTCATCTTGTATAGACAGATCGGTTACATCCGCGGCAGCCTGCTGGCTGCGCGGGCCTGTGACGTAACCCAAATAGTAGCTGGCTGTTTGCCAACCCCAGATGACCAGGCCACAGGAAAAAGCAATATAGATGTGTAATGGTTGGGTAAACGGCCGTGTAGCCACCAACCCCCACATCGCGGCAAACAAAGCTACCGTGGCCCCGCCAAAACAGATGCTTACCAGACGTGGGGAACGGCCGTAAACGGCAATAATCAAACCGGTGGTAAACCACCACAAGAAAATCGCAAAAAACACCGGTCCAAAAAAAGTCAACGGTTGCATTAGTTTGGAAGCGCCCGAAAAGGTAAATAATGACGAATTTGCGCAGAAATAATGTCACCCGTCATACGCAGCTGAGAAAGCCAGGGAACAGGCGTCATACTTTTATGCATATACGACTCAAAAGTGAGCTGCTGCACATCATGATTGCGGCACATATCCGTAAAAACTTCCATTTGCCGCTCATTGCCATATCCCCATTTCTGCAACCACCGCAGAAAACGATACATTGTCCCGTATTCCTTCCACCAGTTGCGCTCATACAGGCGAAGCGCAGATTCTGAAGCATCCGGCAAAACTTCAACCAACGTTTCCGCCGCCATCCTCCCGCTCTTCATCGCCCAGTAAATACCTTCCCCAGAAGTACCAACTACCAGACCAGCCGCATCCCCAATCAACATTGCCCGCTCATAAGCAAGATGCTTACGAGGATGGATGGGTAATGCGTGAGCCTCTTCCAAAAAGACCTCGCCCCCCTCTAACTCAGGGGCTATTCGCTGCTTTAAGTTCGCCAACAACTGGCGCGCCTCAGCAGTATTCCCAGGACCAGCCCCACAGCCAACTGCCACATGATCGGATTTAGGAAAAACCCAGGCATAAAGATCCGGGCTAACTTTCTGCCCTAAATAAAGTTCAGCCGTGTTCTCCCATTTAGCCATCTTATCAGCAGGCAGTCGAATACGCTCTTGAATGGCAATGCAACGTGGTAATCGCTCTAAACCCAACGCTTTTGCCGTAGTGGAATAAGCGCCATCCGCCCCAATAACCACTTCCGCCTGTAAAGATTTCTTCGCATGACTGTTTTTATCACGATAAGAAACAGTTACGCCATCGGTCGCCACCTGCAAATCAAGAAGTTGACCTTCAATCAATTGCGCCCCATTGTCTACCGCTCGCTGGCGCAAAAAAGGGTCCAAATCTTCACGGCAAGTCATCGCCACGTAATCATTCGAACGCTCTTTGATCCCCGCCACTTCTATTTCGGCCGTCCGCTCAGAAGGCGAATGGATCAAAGTCTTATATACCTTACGCGAAATCAATGACTGTGGTAAGTCAAATTCCTCAAATGCCACAGGTGGCAAAGCGCCACCGCATGGTTTAACCCAAGTCAAATCCCGCTCAAGCATGATGACCGGCACACCAGCCATAGCCAAAGTATTCGCGGCGGTTGATCCACCTACTGACGCGCCAACAACTAAAATTGGTTTCAAGGGTCTAACTCGTCGTGTAATAATATCTTGATGGAAATTATGGTTGAACAGCACGCAAACCAATGGCTGCAACCATCATACCCCATACATAAAAACTTACACCGATAGCGCTAAACTTCAGATGTTGCTCAACAGGTTGTTGAATAAAACTCCGCTGAACCGGTATCTGGACCAAAAATATAGCCAAAACAATTAAAGCAATAACCCACTGCCCCCAGAAAAGAAAAGCAGCTATCACGCCAAACTGAGCCAAATCCATCGTCAGCACAATCAACCACGCCGCCTTTTTGGGGCCTAATTGCACCGGAATCGAGCGAATACCACTCGCCATATCCCCAGCAATACTCTTGTAATCATTAATGCTCATGATCCCGTGAGCGCCAAAAGAATAAAGCGCCGCAATCAAAACGCTGGAATACGTAAGTGGCGCAAAAGCAATATGCCCGGCAAGCCAGGCCAGTCCTTCGTAAGATATAGCAACCAGTGCATTCCCAATCCAGCCATTACGCTTCGCGCGCGCCGGTGGGGCGCTGTAAATCACCGCCAAAACCAGGCCAATCGCCACACAAAGCGCAACAGCCTGGCCCAAATAAATTCCTAACCCCAAACCCATCAACAAAAGAAAACCTATCGTCACAACAATCTGCTGCGTCGAAACACGGCCGGATGGAATCAACCGCTTAGGCTCATTGAGAGCATCAACATCACGATCAAAGTAATCATTGATTACCTGAGAAAAACCACACAAAACGGGTCCTGCCAATAACATTCCCAAGACAATACGGCCAATATCTGGGAAAGACCATGAAGAAACGCCGCTGGCAATCGCGCCACAAAGAAATGCCCACATCGGCCCAAACCAGGTTATAGGCTTCATCAGGACAAGTGAGCGATTTAACAGAGGTGGTTTTTCTAGCTGAGTCTGCGCAACCGAAGTAGTTACTGATGATGTATGCATATATCAAGCCATGTTTACCAAAGAGTGTTCTGAAAAAAACTTTTGCAGGTCCAAGAGTTTTGCAACCCAATGACTAATTCCAACAGAGCCACTCATAATTGGTGAATTAAGTGAATCAATCCTGATGAAAGTCTCAACCTCCCACCAGGATTGATTCCCACTTTATCCAAAAGACTATGCACAGTTCTCTAGCTTACTAAAAAGCTCGTTTGCTGAGAACACCACCTATTGAGAAACAAGAACCGATGGGAGCGATGATGCAGACTCTACCGCTCCAGGTGGGCGAACCTGATTCAGATGACACATATAACAAGAAGGTTCCTGATTGTTCATGGTCTCTGAATACTCAGTCAGGATATGCTGGTTCATTTGCAACATTGTCAATGCGTAATACTTGGCCGGTTGATCCCAGGCCGGGAAATATCGCGTATTGTGGCAATGCGTACAACCAACACCCAAACTTTGCTTGATGTGATACATCGTGTGCTGGTTATTCTGAACTGTGTCTAGCGACACCGTACCAGTATTACCTGCCAACAACAACACATCCAGGTTGTCCAATGGCAAACGGAAGTCATCCGGCAGGCCATGCAAACCTTCCGGCCAGGCAACTGGCAAAGGATTGCCGTTGTGGCATGTGGCGCAAATGATCTGTGCCCCAGATGGTTGTTTGTCAGCAATCGTAGTTAACTGAGTTAACCAATTCTGATTAAGATCGGCAACCATCTGCAAATGCAAACGTGCGGTATCCTTACGTGTTGCCACAACATCGTCACCAATGTCTGCCCCTTCGGCGCCAAAATTGGCGATATTGTGGCAGTAATTACAATCAACTTGCAAGCCACCAGCCATATAGGACGTCATAAAAGTCCAGATTTCGGTGGTAGTCATGCCAACTAATACTTGTGCATTTTGCGGTTCCGGATATTGTGCAATATACGCAGCTATAGCCGCATTTGACTCTGCACTAACATACGAACCATCAGCATAATAGTTCACGTAAACGCTGGGCGGGAGTTCTTGAGCGGCAGCCGTTTCCACAACCGTAGTGCTAACAAAATAAGCCAACGATTGAGTAACTAACAACACGACAACAAGTACCGCCGCTGCGACCGCTACAGCAGCCAAAGTTTTGTTAGGCCGGCGGGGTTTTTGGGTTCCAGGAGTCATTATTCTCTCCTCTTATTGGGCAGTTGCCTGGCACTGTCTATATGACTGACCAGACATCACTACCGTTTAGGGTATTGGGGCAACAATGCCAATGCTCTGTGCCCATAAAAACCAATCTTGGATAACAGTACCAGAGAGGAATAAGCCAATCCCACCTGTAATCAAAGTGAGAGCAGCAAACCACCAGCACCAGTCATGTATCGTCTTTGAATTAACGTTGAAACCCATTGTCCAGCGCCAGAAGAGTTGTGCCCGCTGGGTTCCCGAACCCTCGGTCATCATCTCCTCGATTTCACGATGCGAGCCATAACGAGAGGTGGCCACAATGGTGGCTCCGTGCATGGCCAGAAGCAATGTTGAGCCGAGCAAGAAGAAAATGGAGAGCATATGGAATGGGTTGTAATAGAAGTTGCCATACAAGATGCTGACGTTGTTGGTCCAATCCAAAATGGCTTTAAACCCATGACCAGGCGCTTGCGCCCAATTGCCAATCAACCAGGGGCGAACCAGGTAAGCCACCAGGTAGAAGAAAATGGCAGCAGTAAATCCTTGCGCCAATTGAGTACCTAAACCAGCTTTCTTTGCGCGCAAGAAAACACGCGCCCACCAGGCAATAATTGCCACGGTCAGCATGAAAGTTGCGGCAAGCCATGCACCGCCTTCATGCCAGGGAGCTGTACTTAAACCATATTGCATCGCCGGTGGATTCACAGCTAAGACAAAGAATTCCCGCGCAAAAAGGATTGGATTGTAACCGACTTGATAGAGGTACTCTGTCAATATGATAAATACTGCAACCAGACCGGCAGTAGCAGCAATCGCGCCAGCAATACCCAAATAAACCGGACCAACTTGACCAACGCCAAAGAGACGCTTCAAAAAGTCTATCTGAACCGGCTTCTTTAAAGCGCTGCCAAACAAGCCAGTGCCACCATATTCATACTCTTCCAGGTTTACCGATGGTTTCTTTTGCCCGCGATACACCACGCTGGCCCCGATCCCACCCCCAATAATCATGCTAAGACCGGTTACCTTCTGCCAAACCGGGATATTATCCCAGAAGGTCCAGAAAGCTACCCAATCAAAAACAAGCGTACCGGACAGGAAGATACACAAGTTAGAAAACAAAACGGCCGCCATGGCTACCCAGAACCCCAGGCGATGGATGCCCACTTCCCCAATGCTGTAACCCAAAATGTTGCGCCAAAAACCGTCCACATTCTCTTCTTGCACATCGGGTCTGTTGGCTGCACTCAGAATGGCAGACCCATGCATAGCCAGGATGAGAGTAGAGGTAAACAACAGGGATATACCAATCGCGTGGAAGGGGTTATAGAAGAAGTTGAAGTATTGGTAGCCAATGTTGGAGACCCAATCAAGATGATGGGTGATACCAAGGGCAAATCCATTTCCCCAAGCTCCCATAGCAATTGGCCGCAACCACTGAATCGTGATCCAAGATGTTACCACCGCGCCATACGCTATCGGGATTTCATAACTCATTTCAAGCTTACGGGAAATATCAACTTGTCGCAGCAACCAACCTATAAAAGCTATGGTTGCGGACAGGACAATCATCTGCCAGAAAAAGCCAGGTTCGTCAGGACTCAACACACGTAACCCGGCGCTAATGGGCGGTGGATCAATACGTGCTCGAAGGATGTTGTAAGTTCCCTCAACCACCCATGCCTGATAAAGATACAGGGTGACGCCAAAGAAGATACCGATTAAAGACATGACGCCAAAGGCGCCTACGTAAAAACGTCCCAACCAGAAATCAAACGGATCGGCCCCAAACAAGGATTGGACAATGGTCCCT
>CALFEW010000071.1 GCA_937958365.1 uncultured Chloroflexota bacterium
TTCACCCCAGAGGAGCGGGATGCTTCGGGGGACCTCAGCATGACATGTCTACAGAGAAATTTGTAAAGGACCTTTCGCTCAAATTGAACCATGCCGGAAAGAAAAATCGTGGCGTTCAGCCGCGCCCGATTTTTATCATGGCTTACGTGGTTGGGATGGTTACTTGTAAAGTGAAACCCTGGTTGACGGCCGTTTTTACCTTCACGTCGCCACCCAATACCTGCACCCGCTCCCGAATGCCCAACAGGCCAAACCCATTGGTCGCGTCGGTTGCGCCCAGGCCATTGTCCACGATCACGAGCCGCACCTGCTCTGGGTTGCTGTAGTCCAATGTCAGGTCAACGCGGGAGGCGCAGGCATGTTTGCGAATGTTGGTTAGACCTTCCTGGGCGGCGCGGTAAAGCGTTAGCTCTTCTTGCAGGGCCAGGGGGCGATGCGCGCCGCGAACGGCAAACTCGGTGACGATGCCGGCGTTGTTGGACTCATGGGCCAGCGCCGCAATGCCTTCAGGCAACGGCCGTTGCCCCACCGCTGGTCCTCGCAGCGCCGATACAGACTGCCGCACGGCCGTCAGGCCTTCCTGGGTCAACGTCTGCGCCTTGTCCAGAGCCGTCATGGCGCGTTCGGTATCGCTTGCCAGCAGCACTTTGGCTGCCCCGATTTGTACATTCACCACTGTCAGATAGTGGCCCAGGTCGTCGTGGATTTCTCGCGCCAGCCGGTTACGCTCCTGAATCGTCGCTAAATCTTCTATCTGGGCGGCGTAGGCGGCCAGCTTACGATTGGCCGCTTCCAAATCGGTTGTCAGGCTTACTAATTTCTCGCGGGCGGCGCGTTCCCGTATACCTTGTTCGGTAAATACCACCACAAAAAAGATGGCCGGGCTGACGCTGATGGCAAAATAAATGCCCGACTGCCATTCCTGGTAACGAAAGCCTATGGGGACAAGCAGACCAAATAAAATCGCCAGATAAACCGGCCAGCGCCACAACGGCCGTAACCACTCAACGGCCATCACAGCCAACGGCAAAGAAACCAGCCAGATGGCCCCAGGCCCAATCAACCATTGAATGGCAAAAACAAGGCCGATCTGGACGGTGAAAAAGAGCGGCTTGCTCCAGTTGGCCGTGAAATGTTCAAAGTAGCGATCATTGTACAAACACAGCAGCGTATAAATCACCCCCAGCAGAATAGCCACCAATGACTCGGCCAACGTACCTTGATACCCATTCGACGAAAATGCGCCGAGAAACGTCACCAGGTAGCCTACCCCCACAACGATCACAAGAGAAACGCGCGATTGGCCTTCTAAGTCATATTCAGTTTCGTGTGAGGTACGCATGGTCTGTCTCCTTGCCGGTACTATAGCACAATCGCCGGGCAGAT
>CALFEW010000072.1 GCA_937958365.1 uncultured Chloroflexota bacterium
ACTTTTACCGTGACCGGATTGGCAAGTTGATAAAAGAGCAAAGCTCCGGCCAACAAAAGCCAAAAGATGCCCATCATCACCATCAAAGAAGACGACGATTTGGTGTTGGTATCTACTTGCATCAGGTCCATTACCTTTTCGTCAGGCCGGTTAACCAGGCCGGCAGTTTTGTTGCGCGCTTTTGCCCGTGGGTGCGGCGCTTTTTTGTTTGGGCGTTGTATTCGTAAGCCGTGTAATAATAGTAATAACCATATCCGCGCCGATCCAGGTTCAATTTGTTCAGGACGGCCCCAAAAATGTTGCCGCCTGTTCTTTGCAGCCGCTCGGTCGCGCCGATAAAGGTATTGCGTCTTGTTTTGCCGGTATCCACCACCAGCAGGCAGCCGCTGACCGAAGCGCCCAGAATGGAGGCGTCGGCGACGGTCAAAACGGGGGGCGTATCGAAGATGACGATGTCGGCCTCTTCTTGAAGCTGCTGCACGACCTGTCCCATTCGCTGCGAACTGAGCAGTTCGGCCGGATTGGGGGGGATGGGACCACTACTCATAATGCGTAGATGGGGAATCTGGGTGTCTTGCAGATGTTGCAAGACGGGTGATTCGCTGTCGAGAACGGCCGTTGTCAGGCCGAAATTGTTGGACGTTTCAAATATCTTGTGCTGTACCGGCCGTCGCAAATCAGAATCCACCAGAATCGTTTTCTTGCCCGTTTGCGCCATCACGACCGCCAGGTTTGCGGCCGTGGTGGATTTACCTTCACCCGGCGACGAACTGGTGATGAGGATACTGTGCAGGCCCTCATCCACAGCCGAAAAGCTAAGATTCGTGCGGACAACCCGGTACGCTTCGGAGATGGGGTCTCGCGGCGCTAACTGGGTAACCAATGTTTGCGGCAAAGCGTCCGCTTTAATACTGGCGATTGCCCCCAACGTCGTTAGTCCGGTATCTTCTAAAATTTGTTCTGGCGATTTAATCGAATCGTCCAGATACTCAATCAAAAAGATGATACCCACGGCGATCATGCCGCCAACGACCATGGCCAGCAGCGTATTGGTCATCGTGCGTGGGCGGATGGGTATGGTTGGCGTTGTGGCCGGCTCAATCGGCACAACGTTGCTGCTTTCTTTCGCCTGGTCAATTTGCAGTTGATTCAAATTGTTAAAAGCTTCCGTATAACGAATTTGGGCTTCATTCAACTGCGTTTCTAGCCGCGACAAAATTGCCAGGTCTTCGGCCGATTCGGCGCCGCTCAGATTATTGATCTCTGTTTCCAATGATTGGATGGTGTCCCCAATCTCCGTCATGCGGCTTTGCCAGTTGGCAATGGGATCGGCGTACCGCAAACTGTCGCGGGCCTGGTTTTCGGAGATAAACACTTCACCGAGGGTATTGGCAATAGCCGCCGTGCGGGCCTTGTCCGTATCTTCCACGCTGATCACAATGATTTGGGTATCTTGTGGCGCAGAAACTGTGATTTTGCCCCGCAACTGACCGGCCGTAAAAGGCAGGTCCAGCCGCTCAATAGTCTCTTCCAGGATGGGCGTCGTCGTCAGGATTTCCACATAGGTCTGGGCCAGACGTTGTTCAAACAAGACCTGTGAATAATCGTTGCCGGCATTGCTGCCAGGCGCTTCGTCAATCAACAATCGAGAGGAGGCCCGGTAAACGGGTGTTGTATTGTTGCTCACCAGGTAAGCCCCGACGCCGGCTACCACAATGCCCAACACAATTAACCACGCCCAGCGCCAGACCAGGGAAAAATAATCTTTTATAACCATGATTTAATGAAAACTCCCATCGGAATTATCTGGTAGGTTCGGATGAATTCAGGTTGCTCTGACAAGTGTAAAGAGGTTGTACAAGCTTAGCAATGCGAAAAAGGTCCAGATGGCTATTTCCCAAATCTGTCGGCTTGTCCCGGCCAGGCCAATGGCGATGAAGGCCATGCTCAGCCAAAACGCTTTTGAAAATGACGGGCTGTTGAGTTGTGAGCGTAACGACTGTTTGACTTCACCGGCCAACCAGTAGTGATAACTAAAGGAAGCCAGTAGAATTGCCAGGCCCAATATCCAGAAGCTGTTGATGAAGAGCGAGAACCAATTAATCACAAGCGTCGAGTATAGCATATGCTAAAATGGGCACAAACCGATGCTTTGTTCATGCCACCATCACGATTCCAGGTCGTTGGCGCATCGGCCTCAGCTTAGACAGCGTTGTTTACAATTTTCATTACAATAGCGCCTGGCGGATTACGGGAAACGAAAACCAGAGGTCTTGAAACCTCCGCGAGTTTTCCTGGTTTTTAGGGCGAAGAGGGCGAAGATGGCAAAAAAACAATCACAATATGTTTGTCGGTCTTGTGGGCGGGTGACGCCTGTTTTTATGGGCCGGTGTCCTAAGTGTGGCGAATTTGGCACGATGGAGGAGGAAGTGTTGGTGGCGGAGAATACGGCCGTTCCCCCCAAAAACCGTCGCGCCCACAGTTACACACAGGACCAACCCCAGCGTCTGGCCGAAGTGACCGCCGACGGCGTGGACCGTTTGCCCATCGCTATCACCGAATTTGCCCGCGTCTTGGGCGGTGGATTGGTTCCTGGCTCGTTGGTCTTGTTGGGCGGTGAGCCGGGCATTGGCAAATCCACTTTGCTTCTGGATGTGGCCGCGCTGGTCGCCAATCAACATGGAACCGCCCTCTACGTCTCCGGCGAAGAAAGCGCCCGCCAGATTAAAATGCGCGCCGACCGCATGGCTGTTCAGGCCCACGACTTGTTTTTGGTCACAGAAACCAACCTGTCGGTGATGATGGGCCATGTGGATGCGCTGAAACCGACACTGTTGATTGTAGACAGCATCCAGACGACCTACGACGACGCATTAACGTCCACAGCCGGCAGCGTGAGCCAGGTGCGCGAATGCGCCAGCCGCTTTCAGGAGTTGGCGAAACTCAGTGGCGTGACGGTCTTTTTGGTGGGGCACGTCACCAAAGAAGGCGCCATCGCCGGCCCGCGGGTGCTGGAGCATATTGTGGATACGGTGCTTTATCTGGAAGGGGACCCGTTTCACCGTTATCGCCTGCTGCGCAGCGTGAAGAATCGGTTTGGCGCGACGAGTGAAGTGGGCGTGTTTGAAATGGCCGAGCGTGGCATGGTGGAAGTGCCCAACCCGTCGGAGGCGTTTCTGGCGGAACGACAGGTGAACGCACCCGGTTCGGCCATTGCCGTGACGATTGAGGGGACACGGCCGTTACTCGTCGAAGTGCAGGCGTTAGCCAGCGCCACCACCTTTTCCAACCCGCGCCGCACGGCCAATGGGGTGGATTATAACCGGCTGCTGCTGTTGACGGCCGTTCTCACCCGCCGCGTCAACATCCCCCTCTACGACAAAGACGTGTTCGTCAACGTCATTGGCGGGCTGCAAATTGACGAACCGGCCGCCGATGTCGCCATCGCCATCGCCCTGACCAGCAGCGTCAAAGACCGTCCCATCCACGCCGACATGGCCTTTGTGGGCGAAGTGGGCCTCAGCGGCGAGCTGCGGGCCGTCAGCCAGTTGGAGGTGCGGCTGCGCGAGGCGGCCAAACTGGGCTTCAAGCGCTGCGTCGTGCCTCGCTCTACCCACAAAAGCGGACTCAACGTCCCACCCGGTCTGGAAGTTATCGGCTGCCGTACGCTGGCCGAAGTTATCCAGGTTGCCCTGCTCCCGGCTTGATGCCCGCAAACCGTATCACGGAATTCGGACAACGGACTGCGCGCCTGGCAGGCTGACGGAAACGTAGCAATGGATACACGGATGACACGGGCAATTTTTAAGAAATGGGACGCGGATTTTCACGGATGCGGCGGGTTAACGCGGATAGTGCTGATTTTTATCCGTGTTAATCCGCTCTATCCGCGTTTATCCGCGTCCCATTCATCAATCTGCAAACATAGTGACGGATTTACACTGATTTTCTGGTGATTTATCCGTAAAAATCCGTCGAATCCGTTCAATCCGCGTACCTATCCTGAGTTCTCTGACAGGCTGCTAGCCGCGGCGGCTAATGAGCAGCAGCACGACGCCGGCCAGGGCCATGAAGAGGATGATGCCCACGGCAATGGTCACCAGCGTGTTGATGCCGGGCAAAGAACTGGATGAGCCGGTTGACGACTCTGCCAGGGCATTGGTGGGGACGGGGGCGGGAGTGTTTGTGCTGACGGCCGTTGCCGTCACAGTCGGCGGCGCAGGCGTGTTGGTCGGCGGCAGGGTGGCGGTAGGCGGCGGGCCGGACGTTGGCGTAGCGGTGGGCAGTTCGCCCGGCAGGTTGGTGGAGCCGCCCACTTCTTCCGGCTGCGGCTGCTGACCGACCAGGACTTCCTGCCCCAATTGCAGCACGCTTGTCTCGTCCAGGCCGCTCACCGCGTAAAAGGCTTCCAGAGTCAAATCGTAAGTGGTGGCAATGCCGATGGCCGTGTCGCCGGATTGCACGATGTGGACGATACGGCCGTCCGGTTTCACCCGCGCCTGGGGAAAGCCAGGCAGCAGCGTGGAGCCGTCCGGCAGCACAGAGTAGCCGATGATGAGCGTCTGGCCCACGGTCAGCAGAGCGCCTTCACCGAGGTTGTTAAAGGCGTACAGGTCGCCCAAAGGCACGTTAAACAAGTTGGCGATGTACAAAAAGCTGTCGCCGGGCGCGACGGTGTAGAGGATACGGCCGTCTGGCTGCGCCGTTGGCGAGGCGATGGGTGTGTTCGTGGGCGTGGGCAATGGCGGCGTGGTGGGTTCCAATGTAGCCGCAGGCGTGGCCGACGGTCCAGTTTGTGACGGCGCTACCGGTTGGCTGCCACCCGAAGATGGGTTAACGGCCGTTGGCTGCACAACCGGCGGTGGCGGCACAGCCAGATTGCCAGCTTTGTAACCGGCGCTCAATTCGGCCGTAAGCTGCAAGTAGCTGTTGCCATATTCCAGGCTCGGTTCAATCTGGCTGCCCTCTTTCCACTCATTAAACGAGGTAATAATCACCATGTCCGGCGAACTGGCGGCCGCACCGCCAAAACTGGCGCGGTAAAAATCGCCGTTGGCCCGGTTGCGGCTGTATGCGCCATCACCGCGCCCCAGCAGCGTATCGTCCCAGCCGGGCATGGCGGTGGCTACCCAATATTTATAGCCGCCATAGGTGGCGGCGGCAGCGCGGGTATTGGCCGCCCAACTGGCCGCTGTCCCGGCCGGATTGGCCGACCAGGCGACGTTGTACAGATGCAGGCCGTCAAACGCGCCCAGATAGCTGACGTCGCCGCCTTCGGCGATCCAGATGCTGTTGCGGTCCGGGTCTACGGCGTTGCGAATTGTCACCCAGTCGCCGGCCGAAAGCAGCCAGTTGGCCCAGAAAAAGACCACCGGCTTGCCGTCTACGCGCAGGTAGGCGGGGTGGGTGGTGTGGGTGGCGAAGAGCGCGCGTAAGGCGTTGATGCGGTCGTCGTTGTTGTTGAAGAAAGGGCTGCCGGTTTCAAAATCTACGGCCGCTTTGAAGCCGCTGTTACCGGCAATGTTCAGCAGGGCGCGAAAATTGGTCTCGGTCTGGTTGTTGGCCGTTTGTGGCCCATACCAGCTTTGCACAAAACCATCTATGCCTGCCGATTGCGCGTCGGAGACCTGGCGTTGGATGACGCCGGTATCGGTGGAAAAGTAAGGGCTTACCGGCTGGAACGGGGTTTTGCCCGCGCCGAAGGAATCGGGGCTGTACCAGGCGTAATAAAAAGCCAGCACGAGCCGGGTCTGGCCCTGGGCCTGCGCTGCCGGCGCGCTCAATGCCTGGGCAAGCAGCAGGCTGAATAAAGTGAGAAGGAAAGGCAGTAGTCTTTTGTTCATAGGATTCAAGATCGAAGATGAAAGATTGATTTGGGGTCAATCTTTCATCTTGCATCTTCAAGCATGTGAATGGATGAGGAAACGATTGTTAAACCGGTGGGTTAGGCACGGCCGTTACTCGGCTCCCGGGCCAACGTAGCGATATTCCAGCGATGGGGTGGTGAATTCTGAAATCAATTCCAGGGTGCGTTCCGCCTCGGTTTTGCCGATCTCGGCCGTGAAGCCCAGCAGCAAATCTTGCCAGTTGGGGATTTGCTCGTTGTATTCCACCAGGCGCGGTTCGCCCGTGATGCCGCCCAGTTCGGCAGCTTTGTCTATGGCTTCCTGGAAATCGCCCAGGCCATCAATCAGCCCGTTGGCCAATGCCTGACGGCCGGAATAGACACGGCCGTCGGCCAGGACGCGCACTTCTTCTTCGCTCAGGTGACGGCCATCGGCCACCACGCGCACAAATTCTTCATACGCCTCATTGGTGATAGATTCCAGAATCGCCTGCTGTTCCGGGGTAAGCGCTGCCCACGAGCTGCCCATCGCTTTGTTATCACCGCTGGTGATGTTGACGACCTTGATGCCGACTGTGTCAATTAATTCCGACGCATCATACAGGGTCAGAATGACGCCCAGGCTGCCGGTGAGCGTATCGGGGCGGGCGATAATGTAATCGGCGGGGGCGCTGACGTAGTAGCCGCCGGACGCGGCCACGCTGACCATGCTGGCGACGACGGGCTTCTCGATGGCTTGCAGCGCTTCCCAGATTTGGGCTGAACCGGTTACGGAGCCGCCGGGGCTGTCCACGCGCAGTATAATGGCCTTGACGGTCGGGTCTTTTGCGGCCGCTTCCAGGTTAGCGATCACCCGGCTGCTGATGGCGTCTTCGCTGTACGCGGACTCGTCGCCGCTGAGGATGGTTCCCTCAATGCGGACGACGGCCACGGCGTCGCCTGTGCCTACGCTGCCCATGCCGCTGGCGCCTGACATGCCGAAAAGTCCGGCGCTAAGTACGGCCGTTCCGGCCAGCACGGCGCAGCTACACACAGGCAGCAAAAAGCCGATAACCACGCTGATCAGTACCCAAAATGGCGTGCGGTCTTGTCTACTTTTTTTCTCCCCGACTAAAATTGGCAGTGGTTGGGGAGTGGGGGAGGATACGGCCGTTACCTCTTCCTCTACATCCATCGTATGTGTCATGTTTGATTCCTCATCATGTATCTAATCAAGAAAGACCCAGCTATGAGTCGTCCTCATTATATCGTTGAACTGGAAAGGGC
>CALFEW010000073.1 GCA_937958365.1 uncultured Chloroflexota bacterium
CGGTTTTGGCTTTGGCCATCTGTTCTTTGGCTTCGGGCGAGCAGATGGGCAGGGTGACGTGGAAGCGGCTGCCGGGAAAACGAGCTTCATCTTCGCCGTCCGATTCTACCCAAACACGACCTTTATGCGCTTCCACCACGCCCTTCACAATGGGTAAACCCAGGCCAGGACCAGCTCCCTTGAACTTTGTGCTGCCGGTTGAGTGCAACTGCGGATCGCCGATGCGAAAGAACTTCTCGAAAATCAATTCATGATAACGCGGATCAATGCCAATGCCCGTGTCGGCGACAACCACTTCGACGTGATCATTGTCGCCGTTTTCACTGGGAATGATGAGGCCCTCGACGTGAATAGAGCCATAGTCGGGGGTATATTTCACGGCGTTGCCCAGCAAGTTGGTAAATGCCTGCACTAATCGCTTGAAATCGCCATGGATGGGTGGCAGTTCCGCCAGACCCGCCGTCGTCAGCCCGATGCGACGGTCGCGCAGGGCGTGGTTCAGCGGTTCCAGCGCCAACCGGATGATGGTTTCCATTTTCGCTTCCATGAAGGTGAGTTGCATTCCTTCCACGTCTATCTGGCTGGCGTCTAACATGGCGCTGATCAGGCTTTCCAGGCGTATGGTGGCCCGGTTGATGTGGCCGACGATTTCTTTTGTCTGATCTTGGGTGAGCGAATTGGTCTCGTTCATGGCGGCCAGGATGTCGGCGTAGCCTTTGACCTGGGTGAGGGGGGTGCGTAGTTCGTGGGAGGCGATGGTGATGAAGTCGGATTTAACCTGATCCATGATCTCCAGCCGTTCGTTTTTATGTACCAGGTCTACGTTGAGGTTGTTGATTTGTTCGTTTTGCCCTTCCAATTCACTGTAGAGGCGGGCGTTTTGTAAGGCGACGACGGTCTGGTCGGCCAGGACTTGCATCAGGTCGAGTTCGCCGGGCTGGTAGGGCACGCCGGAGCGTTTGGGGCCGATGGCGATGATGCCATCCAGGCCATTGCCGGCGCAGACGGGGACGTAGGCTTCCATCGCCATTTCTTGCAGCCAGGTAACGGCCGTTTCCCCCATCTCTTTATACGACGGATTAAAATCCAGTTCATATTGCAGCACCGGCTGATGCTGCCGTACCAGCGTAGCCACAAACAAATTATCGTCAGCCATCCTGACAGTGCGCCGAAGCACCGTGCCCATGCCCGGCACAGGTTCGATTTCCACGTCGGCGTCTTTGCTGGTGACCAGCATGAGCGCGCCGCGATTGGTCTCGAACTTATCGCCGAGAATCCCCAAAATCAATTGGGACAACTGCTGCACGTCCAAAGTGCGCGAAATAGCCTGGCTGTAATCGCGTACGATTTGATTGGGATCGAACCCTTCGCCAAACAGGTAGCGATAAGTGATGCGTTCCACGACGCCGCGCAAGGGTTGGTACACGATAAAACTGAGGACGACCGTGACACTGGTAACAATGAGCGTGGTGCGGAATTGGTTTTGGGTGAAGCGCTGCACGAAAACGATGAGCGCGGCCAGCGGCAGCGCCGAAATGAGGACGATGATGAGATAGGCGATGCCCCGCCGTATGCGGGTGCGCACGTCGAAGATGCGGTGGGAGGCGACGGCATACGCCAGACCGACGACGCCCAGGTAACGAAAGACCTGGCCGACAATGGTCAGACCGGTGAGGCGAAAGAACATCAGGGCTTCGCCGCTGAAGACGAGCAGCAGGGTTAAGGACCAAAAAAGCAGGCGGTTGGCGTGCCAGGGGAAATCGGTCCGGCGGTAATCACCCCAGGTGCGTAACAGGATGATGAAGCTGAGGGCAAACCAGGTGAGGAAGGAGATGACGCTGCTGACGGTGACGGTGGCCCAGGCAGAAGAGGCCAGAAGGCGGAAAGGTTCGTTGGGGATAAATATGTCTACAACGATAGTCGCCAGGATGGCTGCGCCGGAAAGCAGGAGCCAGGTTTTTTGTTGGGGCCATTTGACGTAAACGGCCGTTGTCATCCCCAAAAACGTCGTGCCCACGAGCAAGGCTTTCATAGGCAGGTTGGGCGGCAGGTTGCTGTAGGGCACAAAAAACAGCAGGATTTCCCAAATGATGGACGCGCCCAAAAAGGCCAGAAGCCATTTCAGGGCCAATTCTTGCCGACTTCGCCGCAGAGATGGGGCAATCAGCACAAACGTATAGGCGACTGCGGCCAAAAGAGGAAAAATTGAAACAATCTCAGATGTGGTCATAAACTGCTGCCTGCGCCTGCCTACGGACGATTGGCCGACAGCGCCACAGTTTGGTTATGCTGTCGGTCATAGAGTCCAGGTCCAGTTTAAACGGTGTTTATTGTAACGGCCGTTTCTGGCGGTGGCAATTAAGCAATCTGGCGCGAAACAAAAAAGGCACAGTCTGACACTGTGCCTTTTCAGCGGACGGGGTGGGATTCGAACCCACGGTACGGAAAACCGTACACAGCATTTCCAATGCTGCACCTTCAGCCTCTCGGTCACCCGCCCGGGTGTCAGTTTTTAACGACAAAAAAGAATTATAGTGCGAGTTTGCTAACAGTCAACCCGCCGTTGTGGGGCGATAAACGGCCGTTCTTGCCGCAAACCTTCTTACCTTCTACAATTTGCTCACTTAGCCATCCTACGGATAAAAGAGGTATGACATGGAAGAACTTGTGAAGCAGTTAACGGCCGCCCAGACAGAGCTTGCGCCGCAGTTTAAGGCTTTGCGGGATGTGATGGGCGCCTTAAACACGGCCGTGCGTCTGGCCGCCGCCGAAAAAGCTGACGCTCTGCCCATGCACAAAGCGCTGAGCAAACTGGAAACGACCGCCGCCGAAGTAGACAGCGCAACATTGGATCAGGCGGTCGCTGCCTTTGCCGCTGTGACCCAAACCGCGCTGGATGACCTGGCTTTTGATTTCGCCAAAGATTTGCGCGACGAATTTGGCAAACGCGGCGAAACGGTGGACGGCCGTCCGCCCATCCTCAGCGTTGGCTTGCTGACTTTTAAGATTGACATGGCCGCCCGCAAAGGACAGTGGTTTTACGGCCGTGAACCGCTCACCAGCGCCATTCCGTTGTCGCTTGCCGGCATCCTCAAAGCCTATGACCAACAGGTGAAACGCATTGTCAACCGCAGCCTGGAGAGCAATTTCCTGCCCGATTTGCAGAAAGCATGGCAAGATTGCAAGGATGAACGCAAACAACGGGCGTCTGGCGGACGCATTAACATCATCGAAGTCTACAGCAAACTCACCATGAACCGGCAAAGCGCCCGCTTTTGGAACCAGCCCTCACGCAGCACCTTCAAAGATTACGAGCGCGTCCTCTTCGTGCGCGATCTGGTTCTGGTCCAGGCGCAAGGCGACCCACCTTTCCGTCTAGGCGTCGCCACCAAAAGCCAGGCCGAACAATCCAGCCGCTCTATCTGGCTGCCAGAAACGGCCGTAGACGGCCAATATTACAGCGACATTACCTTTGACTAATAGCCAATTGTCAATAATCAATTGCCAATTGCCAACAAAAAGGCAAACCCGTTAGCAATTGACGATTGACAATTAACCATTGACCATTATGAGCGAAGCGAATCTCTCCCCCTTTCTGGCCCGGCATATCATCGAGACGCTGGGCAGTTTTGGCACGCCGCCGGCGCGTGGCATCCAGCATTTTAACGTGGGCAACCAATCCATTTTAGACGCGCTGGACGAATTTTACCTTTCGTCTTACCTGCAAGATGGCGGCGCGGCTTACAAAATGGTTATCGGTGATTATGGCAGCGGTAAATCCCACTTCCTCTACTGCCTGCGCGACGTGGCCTGGGCGCGCAACTTCGCCGTCGCCAAAGTAGACCTCAGCCCGGTGGAGACGCCTTATGACGACCAGAAAAAGGTCTACGAAGCCGTCGCCCAACATATTATCTGGCACGAAATCGGCGAAGGGTTGAGCGATGAGACGGGGCTGACCCGCTTCCTGCAAGGCACGCTGGAGCGGGTGGTTGGTGGCGAATTGAGTCTGGAAACGTTAAACCACCCCCTGTATCGTGGCCTGGTGGACACGCTGGAAGCCAGTGTGGTGGATAGTCCGGCGTATCAAACGGCCGTGCTCGCCTATTTCGACGCCCTCATCCGCGACAACGAAGAGCGGCTGGATTCCCTCTCCCGCTGGCTGCTGGGCGAAACCACCAGCCCCGACGACACCAAAATCCTGCGCGAAGTGGGCGTGACCGGCAAAATCAACAAACCCAACGCCTTTCGCATGTTGCGTTCGCTTTGTCAGGTTATCCG
Source organism: uncultured Chloroflexota bacterium (assembly GCA_937958365.1). Taxonomy (GTDB): domain Bacteria; phylum Chloroflexota; class Anaerolineae; order Promineifilales; family Promineifilaceae; genus Leptovillus. The sequence goes on from CALFEW010000073.1 coordinate 4,279, forward strand.
CGCCCTCAGCTACAGCGGCCTCATTCTGCTCTTCGACGAAGTAGACCGCATGGCCTCTGTCGGCGGCAAGGCGGAAAAGCTGGCGACCGACACCCTGCGCGAAGTGATAGACCGCACTCGTGAAGATTTACCCGGCGCGATGTTTGTCTATGCCGTGCCGCCGCAATTTATCAGCGACGTTGTGCCCAAGTATCCGGCGTTGCAGCAGCGGGTACGCGCTCCCGGCCATTTCAGCCGCGTCAACCACTTCAGCCCTCTCATCAACCTGGACCATCTGGACCTGGACGAAAACGATCTGATGCTGGCGATTGGCGAGAAGCTGATCCCCATTTACGAAGCGGCTTTCGACGCGCAGTTGGACCACGCCATCCAGCGGGCCAACGCGGTCATTTTAGCCAACGTTGCCCGCGATGTGTTTTTAGACATCAGCCATCGCCGCTTGTTTGTGAAGTCGTTTGTGGTGGAATTGTCGCGGCAGCATTACGGCCGTCAGCACACCATCACCGAAGAAGAAGCCCAGGCCCTCCTGCGCGGCCAGATTGATGAATTATCGGGCGGCGAAACGCCGCCGTATTAATCGCCAATGGTCAATGGTTAATTGTCAATTGTCAATGCCTATTCCGTTGACCGTTGACAATTGGCTATTGACTATTAACAATTGACAATTCTTATGATCGGAAAACACGTCACACATCCGCAGTTTGGCGCGGGACAGGTAACGGCCGTTTACCGCAACGGCGCTGAATGGTTGGTGCGCTTTGAAAACGGGCTGCGCTTCCGCCGTCCCAGCCGCGAATTTATGGCCGATGGTCTCCCCGTCGGCGATGGTCTCCCCGTCGGTGATGGACAGGTCATCGCCGAACCGTCGCCGACGTTCGCCCTGACCTACCACTCCCCAGACCCCATGCCCCAATCCCAACTAGAAGCCCGCCAACTCGTCGAATCGCTGCGCGTGGGCATCGCCCCGGCGCAGCACGTAGGCGAACTAACCATCAACCTGCGACCAGAGCGGGAAAGCCTGGTCCGCGCCCTGAATCAGGCGCACCAGCAAGGCGGCGCAGTTCGCGCTGTGGTGGGGGAGTATGGCTACGGCAAAAGCCACATGGTGGAGTTGGCAACGCAGGAAGCGTTATCGCGCAATTTTTTGGTGACGACGATCAGCCTGGATTTGCAAGAGCTGCCGCCCCATCGCGCCTTCGATATTTACCGCGAGGCCATGCGCCACTTGCGCTACCCGGACACCGACGAACGGGGGTTGGGACCACTGCTGGGGAAAACGGCCGTTCTCCCCCACACTCTTTCCCAACTACAAGCCCTCACCCCGGTGGAAAACGATCCTCTCAGCTTTACCCTGCAAGCCATTGCCGCCACTGCCTCCTCGCGCCAGCGGCAGGCGTGGCTGAACTGGCTCATGGGCGGTCGGCGCGTCAGTCAGATGAACAAGGCCATGCCGCGCGGCGTCAAATTCCCCTCCATCTACACCGTCGGCGCCAACGCCCGGCAAATTGCCTACCTGCTCACCGGCGTTTCGGCGCTGGCCCGGTTGGGCAATTACAGCGGCCTCTGCATCCTGGTAGACGAGGCCGAAAGTTATTCGCTGCTCAAACCTTACCAACGCCCCAAAGCCAGCCTCTTCTTCCAGGCGATCATCTACGCCGCGCTGCGCCAAAACCAGGCCAAACTCCACGAAGAGCAGTTCCCGCAGCACCGCTGGCGCGATTATCCCCTGGCCTACGACCAGGGGCAGTCGCTTTTCTTTCTCTTCACCGTCACCCGCAGCGATAACCGCCTGCCACTGCAAGAGTGGCTGACGGCCGATGACATCTTCTACCTGGAACCGGACGCCGACCCGCAGGAAGTGGGCCAGTTTTTGCAGCGCATTCTGGCTTACCATGCCCAGGCGTATGGCTACGAACCGGGCGAGCGGCAGGGACAGGTACGGCGCGGCGCGGCGGAACATTTGGCGATGGGGGTGCGGAACGGCCGTTTCTCCATGCGTACCGTCGTCAGGCTCTCCGTCGAACTGTTTGACCTGCTCTACCTCTACCCCGACTACGACGTCGCCACCTTGCTAGACGAACTCCGCGCCCAGGTGCGCTGAACAACGCACATTAAGCCTGGTAATCGCCTAGCCACAAGACCCAATCCAGATCGGCGCGCACAGCGTGGTACAGTCGCAAATCCCCTGTGATTAGCGGCTCATGGCGGTGAGCAGCCAGACCCAGATATGCCGCATCATACGCCGACCGGTTAAAACGCTGCCCCCAAGACAGCATTTCTTCCCAGGCCACAGGCTGCTGCGCAATGTCCAATCCGTCAAACGTACGCATAATGGTGTAAGCCTGCCCCATGTCTATCCGTTGGCGACGTACCCCTTGCCGCACAGCGTTGCTTAATTCATAATGCAGCAAGGTTGGCGCACATAAAACAACCTGTCCGGCCACATGATTGCGGATAACGGCTTGTGCCTGGGCTTGGTTTTCGTCGGGAAATAAGGCGCTCAAAATCACGCTGGCGTCCACAATCATTCTGAACCTTCCAATTCCTGACGCGAGCTTTCGAACAGGTCGCGGGCTGTCAGGCCGCTTTCTTGTAACGAGTGGGACAAACTGACGATCTGCAAATAGGCGCGAACACGGCGCAATTGCTCATACTCTTCAGGCGACAGCAAAACGCCCACAGGTTGACCATGTTTGGTAATGGTGATGGGACCGTCATCCAGTTGTTTAAGCAGGTGCGATAGGCGGTTGTGGGTTTCGGCAATTGATATGTCCATATTTCCCATCCATTTCGGTTGATATAATAGACAAGTGTAAACGACGCAATCGGCGATGTAAATAGACATGACGACCCAAGAGCAGGTTAAAGCGCGTATTCTCCACACCTGGCCGTTGTTTTTTGCCCGGCACGGCCGTTTCACCCCCATCCAACACCAGGCCATCCCGCCCATCCTGGATGGGAACGACGTGTTGGTTATCGCCGCTACCGCTTCCGGCAAAACGGAAGCCGTGATTGCTCCGCTGTTGGAGCGCCTCTGGACCAACCTGCACGCGCCCCTGACGATTCTCTACATTTGCCCCACGCGGGCGTTGGTGCGCGACCTGTACAATCGCCTGCAACCGGCGCTGGCCGATACCGGCGTCCGCCTGGGCATGAAAACCGGCGACGCGCAGCCCGGAGCGACGTTACCGGCCGTCCTCATCACCACCCCGGAATCGGCCGATTCCCTGCTCACCCGCGCTCCCAAAACCTTTGCCAATGTGCAGGCCATCGTTCTGGACGAGATTCACCTGTTCGACAATACGCCGCGCGGCGACCATGTGCGCTGCCTGCTGCCGCGCATCGAACGCATCCGGCAGTATGCCCGGCCAGATGTGGAACCGGCGCAGCGGGTGGCCTTGTCGGCCACTGTGCCGGACCCGGCGGGCGTGAGTCGGCGCTACTTGCGCAATGGGACGATTGTGGCCGTGCCTGGCGGCCGGGAAATTGTGGCGGAGATTGCGCCGTTGTATGATTTGCGGGAGTTGGTGCAGGCGCTGCGCGAACGGCCGTCACGCAAATCTCTCATCTTCTGCAATTCACGGGACGAGGTGGAGCAAACGGCCGTTGCCCTGCGCCACGCCCTACCTCATCACGCCGACATCTTTGTCCACTACAGCAATCTGGACACGGCCATGCGCCGCGAGACGGAAGAGCGCTTTGCCCAGGCCGCTGTCGCCATCTGCGTGGCTACCTCCACCCTGGAACTGGGCATAGACATCGGCAGCGTGGACGATGTGGTGCTGCTGGGCGCGCCGCCCAACGTCAACGCCTTTACGCAGCGCGTAGGCCGGGGCAGCCGCCGCGCCGCGCAAACGCCCGTCCTCTGTATGCCCAAATCTCCCGGCGAATGGGCGCGGTTTGAGGCGTTGTTGCAGTTGGCGGAGAATCGCCAATCGTTCATGGTCAATCGTCAATGGCAAACTGCGTTTCGCCCGTCCGTGCTGGTGCAGCAAATCTTCAGCCTGCTCCGGCAAAGCCCCACCGGCAGCGTGCGTCTGGCCGATGTGCGCCGCCTCGCCCCGCCGGAAGTGACCAGCGAAGACATCCGTAAGATTGTGTCTTACCTGGCGTTGAGCGGCTATTTGCAGCCTGGCCGACCGGGTGAATGGAAGCCCGACGAGAAGCTGAATGTGCTGCTGGACCAGCACGAAATCTACAGCAACATCGGCGGCGACGTGGGTGGCGTCACGGCCGTAGACGCCCACACCGGCCGGACCATCGCCCACACCAACCAATCGTACCCGCCGGGCACAATTTTGCTGTTTGGCGGCCGTTCGATGCAGGTGGTTTGGGTGGAGCGGTATCGTTTTGGCTTAACGGCCGTGCCCGACCAGCCACCCGCCGACATCCTGCGCCAGCGCAAATCCTTCGCCGCCATCCCCTTCGACGTGACGCAAGCCGTCGCCCATTCGTTGGGACTGGCGGCCGGCGAGATGGCGGCGCTGCCGCAGACGCCGGGACTGTTCTTGTTTCATTTTTGGGGGTCGGTGTGGGGGGAAGTGTTAACGGCCGTTTTGCTGGCCCAGGGCATCGCCGCCGAATCGGTGAACGAATATTGCCTCTATGCTTCTCGGCCCATCGCCCAACTGCCGCCTTGCACCGACAAGATCATCCACAAAGCGGCGCGTAAACTGGTGGAAACGCTGGCGAATCGGTTAGAGATGGGGCGCTTCCATGCCTTGCTGCCCGCCGACGTAGCCGCCGAGGCCGTTTTGCGCCAGCTAGACCTGGAACAATTCAGTCAGGTGTACCAGGCTGCCCGCATTGCGAACCAGCCTGATTTATACGGCCGTCTCGAAATGCTTCTGTAGCCATCATCTGGCTGTGATGTGGCGCAGATTGGACCAATCTCCAAGATTGGTCCAATCTAAAAGACGAAATGCCTGCTGAACCAGCGGTTCACTCATAGCCAAAATTCCAGGGCGCGTTGTCCATCGGCAGGTCGTCCAGGCGGACGCGGCGCAGGGCGGCAAAACGGGGCCGCATTTCCTCCAGGCTGTCGCCGCCTAGTTTTTCCAGCAGGGCGTTCGCCAGCGTAAAAGCCACCATCGCCTCGCCCACCACGCCGGCGCGGGGCACGGCGCAAAAATCGGAGCGCTCATAGACGGTGACGGCTTCCGCGCCGGTCGCCAGGTCTACCGAATGGCGCGGGTTCAGGACGGTGGAGATGGGCTTCATGGCCGCCCGGACGACGATGGGTTCGCCGGTGGTGACGCCGCCTTCAAAACCGCCGCTGTGGTTGGTGCGCCGGATGAGCGTCTGGCCGTCGGCGTCCAGGTAGATTTCGTCATGGACCTGCGAGCCGGGCAGGGTGGTGTTGGCGAAGGCCGGGCCGATTTCTACGCCTTTCACGGCGTGGATGGAGCCGACGGAGGCCATCAACAAAGCGTCGAGACGGCGGTCCCAGTGGACGTGGCTGCCCAGTCCGGCGGGCGCGCCCAGGGCGACAATCTCAAACACGCCGCCGATGGTGTCTTTGGCCTGCATGATGTCGCTGATGTGCTGGCGCATGAGGGGCACGGCCGTTTCTACCGGGCAGCGCACGTCGTTGGTTTCGGCTGTGGCGAACCGTTCGGTGTAGGGCATGTCGGCGGGGATGACGGCCGTTACCGCGCCAATGCTCACCACGTAGCTGCCAATCGTCACGCCAAATTGCGCCAACAACTGCTGGCAGACAGCGCCCACGGCCACACGCGCGGCCGTCTCGCGGGCCGAGGCGCGCTCCAGGGCGACGCGCAGCTCGCGGTAGCCATATTTCACCGCGCCGGTCAGGTCGGCGTGGCCGGGGCGCGGCACGGTAATGGGCGCGATGTCGCGGTCGCGCCATTTGGCGAAGTCGCGGTTCGTCAGGTGTAGGGCGATGGGGCCGCCGGTTGTCTGATGGTTCATGTAACCGGCGGAGATGCGCACGGCATCTTTTTCAATTTTCATGCGGCCGCCGGAGCCGTAGCCCAATTGGCGGCGGGCCATCTGCCGGTTGAGTTCATCCATGTCCAGGGTGAGACCGGCGGGTAGGCCTTCGAGAACGGCCGTTAACTCCGGCCCATGCGATTCGCCTGCGGTTAAAAATCGGAGCATAGGGTTTTCCTTAGGGTGAGATTGGACCAATCTCCAAGATTGGTCCAATCTATGATTATTCTTCCTGCCAGCCCAGAGCGGTTGCCTTTTGCCGGTCGGCGGCGGCGATTTGCGCCCGATAATGGGTGCTGGTGGGGCATTCGCACGCCTGACAGACCATCAATTCGACGGTGGCCACGTCATAGACGGTAATGCCTGCGGCCGTCAGGCCGGCCCGGGCTTCCTGGACATTGGCGTAGGTGTAGGTGCTTGTGTCGGCGCACTGCTGGCCCAGCGGATGAAGCACCCACACGGCTTCGGAATCTACGGCGGCCGGGTAAGGGTTCACCGGTTCAATGGTTGGCGGAACGGGATACCCTTCGGGGAAAGGGGTGAGGGTGGGCGGCGGTGGCGGATAGCCGGTCTGATTGGTTTGCCCGCCGGTGTTGGGGTTTACCAGAGACGGGTCAGAGGTGGGTGTGGAACGTGCGGGTTGGCCGGCGTCTGGTGTGGGCGTTTGCGCCGAAGGGCCACAGGCGGCTAAGACCAGGAGCAATAACAGGCTGACAATGTAATACTTCATCTGACGTTACCTCCTACGGAAATGATCCGACAGTTTTGCGGATTTCACAAATTAAGCAAAAAATCCCGACTTTGCCTATAATGATGACGGGGACATTTTACCCGCAAGTCGAAGAAGCTGGTAGACGCGCAGTCGGCTGTTCTGCGCTTTTGGGGAAATAGCTGCAACCTGCTTTATAACCAGACGTATAGGACGCCAAGAAAGTTTGTTTACGGCCGTGATGGCTGATCTTGATGGAGGTATAACATGTCAAACGATAAAAGATTGGTTCGCTCCAGGAGTGATCGTTGGTTTGCCGGTGTGTGCGGTGGTTTGGGTCACTATTTCAATATAGACCCCACGCTGATTCGCATCTTGTTCCTCTTGTTCTCTATTTTTGTTGGCGGCGGCATTATCGTCTACATTATTTTGTGGATCGTTATGCCTGAAGAGTCGGCGGCGGATATGGGCGGCGGCAAAGTTATCAGTGAAGATGACCCGTCCTAGTGCCCGTGTTCCGAAGTCCGTATACCATTTTCTGTAGGGGTTTACCCGAAGTAGCGCCTTGCGGAATACCGAATACAGATTACGAGGAACGAGAACCAGGAAATTTGTAGCTCTTCCCGACCTGGTCTAAGCGGGGGCGATTCAACCAATCGCCCCCGCTTTTGTTTGGGCGAACAGCGCCGCAGCTTTTAGATTTTATGGTTTTGGGCTGAACATGGTAGAATGCGCCTCGAACTTTGAGGATTTTTGCTGAGGAGACAGGTATGAGAAGAGTTATATGGTTGTTTGTGGGTGTCCTGATGCTGGCGGCTTGTGGCGCGGCGGAAACAATTGCGCCAACGGCCGTACCCGGCAATGAAGAAGCAACGGCCGTTCCCGCCACCACCGCCCCGCTCAGCGATGCAGACTCTGTTCTGGCCCAGGCCAGCATCGTGCGCGAGCGCGATTGGGCGATTGGGGCGACGACCCCGGTTGTCACCATCATCGAATACGCCGATTTTCAATGCCCGGGATGCGGGGCCATCTCGCCAATCCTGAACAGCCTGGTAGAAACTTACCCGGACCAGGTGCAACTGGTCTTTCGCCATTTTCCCCTGAACGACATTCATCCCAACGCCCAGAAAGCGGCCGAAGCCAGCGAAGCGGCCGGCGCGCAAGATGCTTTTTGGGGCTATCACGACCTTTTGTTTGAACGGCAAGGCGAGTGGAGTGGGTTGGATGCGGCGGCGGCTCGTGACTATTTCATCGCGTTGGCTGAGGAGATGGCTCTGGATACAACGCGATTTACCCAGGAATTAGACGATGGCGTCTACGCGGAACAAGTGGCTGCTTCGGAACAGGAAGCCATGAGTTTGGGGCTGCCGGGCACGCCAACAGGGATTGTGAACGGCCGTATCGCCACCCAACTCCCCCGTGAAATTTCTGTCTGGCAGCAGTACATCAATTCCGCGACCGCCCTGCAAGACCTGGCCGACCGCCAATACAACGCCCCACCGGCCATGACCCTGGAAGAAGGCGTCCGCTATCTGGCTCGCGTCAAAATGGAAAATGGCGGCGAATTCGTCATCGAACTGCTGCCTGAATCCGCGCCGCAAACTGTGAACAACTTCGTCTTCTTAGCCAACGAGGGTTGGTTCAATGGCGTCACGTTCCACCGCGTGCTGCCCGGTTTTGTAGCCCAGACAGGCGACCCCACCGGCACAGGCGGCGGCGGTCCCGGTTATGCCATCCCCAACGAAATTGATCCCGCGTTGTCGCACAATCAGCCCGGCATGGTGGCGATGGCAAACTCCGGCCCGGACACCAATGGCAGCCAATGGTACGTTACCCTGGCCGATGTCAGCCAGTTGGATGGTGGGTACACCATCTTTGGGCGGGTGATTGAGGGCATGGACGTGGTGCAAGCCATCACGCCACGAGACCCCTCGGTTGACCCCAACGCTCCTCCTGGTGATAAAATGGTATCGGTGACCATTGAGACGGAGTAATACGGCCGTTTCCTTTAGGACCACGGATTGCACTGCTGGAGATTAAAGACTAAAAATTAAAGATAAAAGATCAAACCAGTCTTCAATCTTCAGCTCTCAATCTCAGTTCCGCAACTTATTTCAGGCTTATTCCTTATGACCTGGCTGCGTCTGATTTTATGATGATGAAGCGAAACTTGTGGGCTTTACCAGGATTCATCCTGGTGTTGGTTATCACCACACTGGCCTGCGCCGTGCCGGGGACGGGACCAGAGGTCCCGGCGCTTACGCCCACCCCGCCTGGCGACACGATCGTTTTTACCATTCCCGCTTTCGGCTACAACCTGGCCCCCGGCGACAAAGTGCCGGGCACCGGGCTGCAATTCATTGACCGGCAGGCAGACGCCTATCAGGTGAGTATTGACGGCCAGACGGCGCTGAAACGGGCCGGTGACTCTTTCTTTTGGAGCGGCGTGCTGGCTCCGGGGGTGTTTGCCAACTTCAATTTGCGCTTAACCACCTCTATTTTTGGCAGTATGCCGGTAGCCGGTCTGGTGGAACTTATTGTGTTGAATCCCCAACCGGTTGAAGAGTTGGGCATACCAGATGGCGTCGGCGTTTACCATTACGGCAACGTCGTGGCCGATTACACAATCCCGGCGGGATATGCAGTTCCGGGGACGACGGCCGTGTTTGAAGGCATTGAAGAACGCGGGCAGGGTGGGCAAACGTCCCGCTTTGCCCGCATTTCTGGAATGTCCGGCTACCCTTACCTGGCCCTGGGCGATTCGTTCGTCTGGACAGGCCGCATCCGCGACAATGTGCATCTGGCTTACAACTTGCGTGTCACCACCCTGAACGAGCAAAACATGCGCCTTACCGGCACGGCCGAATTGTGGATTACGCCACCGCAGTAATTCCCTGCGAGTTCGGGCGTCCGGCCTGCATTGGGCAGATGGGATCTTTGTGGTCCCACAAATGGAGTAGTATCTACCATGCCGTCTTCCAAGTTTAGCCAACCACCGCACCCCCTGGTTGATAAAAACCCCTTCCGTCAGCGAACGGACAAATCACCCTCCATTCCACCCTTTGGCGAGGCTAAATTGCGGCTGCCCGAACCGGTTTTGCCGGAGCATCCGGGCTGGGTGGAGATGTATTGGCGCGCCTGGGAGATGGCCTGGTCTAATTTGCGCCGCCCCAAAACCGACAGCCGATTTGTTGCCAACTACGTCAATACGCCGGGCAGCAGCAACGTCAGCTTGTGGGATAGCAGCTTTGTGGCGCAGTATGGCTGGTACGGCCGTCGCGCCTTCAACTTTATGGACAGCCTGGATAACTTTTACGCCCGGCAGCACGACGACGGTTTTATTTGCCGTGAGATTGACCCCACGACCGGCAAGGATTTTTTCTATCCGTTCGACCCGAACGGTACGGGACCCAACATCCTGGCCTGGACGGAGTGGCGCTATTTCAGAACAACGGGCGATGACGGCCGTCTGGCCGACGTATTTTGGCCGCTGTTAGCTTACCATCACTGGCTGCGCACCAATCGTACCTGGCCCGGCGGCCTGTATTGGGCCACCGGCATCAGCAGTGGTATGGATAATCAACCGCGTGTGCCAGACAGCAAGTATCACCATCGCCACTGGACCTGGATAGACGCCAACGTGCAAGCG
>CALFEW010000074.1 GCA_937958365.1 uncultured Chloroflexota bacterium
GGACGATCACGTCATTGACCTGGCCTGGTCGCCCGACGGCCGTTTCCTGGCGGCAGCTTCGGTGAGTGGGCCGGTGGCGGTGTACGACGGCCGTTCCGGGCAGCGACAATGGCTGTTCAAAGGGCACAGCCTGGGCACGATGAGCCTGGGCTGGCAGCCCAACGGCCGTTTGTTAGCCAGCGGTGGGCAGGATGGCAAGGTGCGCTTGTGGGATGTGGCCGAAGGGCGGGAAACGGCCGTGCTAGACGGCGGCGCAGCCTGGGTGGAAAAGGTCGCCTGGAGCGACCTGAGCAAACAAGGGCGGCCGGTGCTGGCCTCGGCCGCCGGGCGCACATTACGCTTCTGGTCCGAAAGCGGCGATCTGCTGCGCGAATTTAACGACGCCCCCAGCACCCTCGCCGACCTGGCGTGGAAGCCGGGCAAGCGGCTGCTGGCCGCCGCTGCCTACGGCGGGGCGCGCCTCTATCATCCCGACCACGAGGAGATGGGCGGCGTGCTGGCCTGGCAGGGGTCGTCGCTGGCGCTGGCCTGGAGTCCCAACGGGCAGATGTTGGCGACTGGCGACCAGGATTCTACCGTCCACTTTTGGTACGTCCACGAGCAGCGGGATTTGCAGATGTGGGGCTACCAGACGAAGGTGCGCGAATTGGCCTGGGACAGAAACGGCCGTTACCTGGCTACCGGCGGCGGCGTAGATGTGACCATCTGGGACTGCGGCGGGCGCAAAGGGCCGGAAGGCACACGGCCGCAGCAGTTACAACGCCACGAAGATTTCCTCACGGTGCTGGCCTATCAGCGCAAAGGCGACCGGCTGCTTTCCGCCGGGCAGGATGGGCTGGTGGCGGTGTGGGAGCCGGCGAGAGGGCAACGGCCGTTGGCCTCCCACTCCTTCCCCGCCGCCATCAGCGCCGCCGTCTGGTCGCCTGACGAACGGCAAATCGTGGTTGGGCTGGAAACAGGCGAACTCAGCTTTTTATCCTAACCTGGACAAGCCAGAAAAGAGATTTATCCGCAGATTGCACAGATTCAAGCAAAAATCTGCGTAATCTACTGACGATTTTCTTGCACACTGTACAAGAAGTTGACTCGTAAGGTACTCATGGATGAGATTTATTCCCTGGACGCTAATTATGCGGCATCGGAGCTGCGCTACAATGCGTTTATGGCCCCGGCCTATCGTTCGGCCGTTGGGGCACTGGCGCTAACACCGGGAGCGCATCTATTGGATGCAGGCTGTGGGCCGGGTGGCGTATGGTCCTTTTTGACGGAAACGGTGGGGGCAAACGGCCGTATCACCGGCATAGACGGGTCACAAACGCATCTGGACGCAGCCCAACGATTTGCCCAGGAACAAGGCATCCAAACCGCGTTGAGGCTGCATCAGGCCGATTTGCGTCGCCCACTGCAATTTGCCGACAGCACCTTCGATTGCGCCTGGTGCGCGGACGTGCTGTGGCCGAGCCGCTTCCCTGACCCGGTAGCTATCGTGGCCGAACTGGCGCGAGTGGTCAAGCCGGGTGGCACGGTAGCTATCTTTTTTGGCAACTTATTTCGCGGCACAACGCTGCCGGGGTATCCCCGGTTAGAATGGCTGACCACGACGGCCGCTGACCGGCGCTGGCGCAGTGAAGCGTCGCTTGAATCTGCCGGGGAACTGGGCAATGGCTATGAACGGCCGTTGGGTTGGCTGCAACAAGCCGGTTTGCAGGACTGTGTCGTCACCAACCACCCCATTTTGTACCAACAGCCTTTGCCGTCCGTGGTGCGCGCTTACCTGCAAGAATATCTCTTCGCCGAGGAATTTGGCCCGGCTGTGGCGCAGTTTGGCACGGCCGTTGGCCTGACCGATGCCGAGCGCGCGCTTTTTATCCGCCTGACCACGCCCGGCGCACCGGAGTATTTGCTCGATCAGGTGGACTATTACTGTTCATACGCGCCAGTTCTGGCAAGAGGGGTCGTGAATCGGCGGAAACCAACGATGTAATACCTGACCTGGACAAGCCAGAACCAATTGGATTTGCCATCCTAGGCGCTCAGGCTTTGACGGCCGTTTCCCTCTCTGTTACACTCTCATCAAGAACATTTTAATTATATGAAACCTATTTGAGGCGCCTTTGCCCCGGATGGCAAGGCTTAAAGGCGAAGCTGGTGGCCTGGGTTGCGCAGTTGGTTGGTAGAGAGCGCAAACCAGGGAGTCCAGCACGGTCCCGCCACTGTAAATTAGTCTCGTAGTCTCATCGTCTTATAGTCTCATAGAGTGACTAAACGACTGCCCGACTACCCGACTCATAAGTCAGGTCGCCCGCCTTGGATAAGTTTCCTCCCTCGTGGAAAAGGGTTGGGAACTATGTGCAACAACATAGAACGGTCGTTCAGCCTTCGCCAGCCCGATACATTTTTGTATCGGGTTTTTTGTTCATGGCCTCCTGCCCCTTTGGCGGGTAGTTCATCTGTTTCAGGAGGCAAATCATGAACAAACGCAGCTTGTCTATTTGGGTCATTGTTCTGGCAGCCTGGTTGCGGGCAGCGGGCATGGTGTGGGCGATGGCTGAGGCAACGGCCGTTTCCCCCACCGCCATCCCCTTCCCCCAACAATCAGACGCCGCCGACGCCGCTGCGTTAAAAAATTCTTCAGGAGAACAGAATGCCAAGATTAACTAAGATTTACACACGACAGGGAGACCAGGGAACAACCAGCCTGGGCAGTCGGCAGCGCGTGCCTAAAGATGCGCTGCGCGTGGCGGCTTATGGCACGGTAGATGAACTCAATTCGCAGCTTGGCGTGGCGGTAGCCGCAGGATTGGTCCCGCGCCTGACGGCCGTGCTGCCCACCATCCAAAATGAATTGTTCCACCTGGGTTCCGACCTGGCCTTTACCGACGAAGACAAGCAGACGTACAACATTCCGCAGATTGCGCCGCGCCACGTGCAGGCGCTGGAAGCATTGATTGACGAATTGAACGACGTGGTGGGGCCGCTGGCTAACTTTATTTTGCCGGGGGGCAGCCAGGGGGCGGCGCTGCTGCATGTGGCCCGCACCGTTTGCCGCCGGGCCGAGCGAGAGGCCGTCACGCTGGCGCGCAGCGAGACGGTGGGGGCGCAGGTGATTCCCTATCTGAACCGGTTATCCGACCTGCTGTTTGTGATGGCGCGTTATGAGAATCATCAACGGAGTGTGCCGGAGCCGTTGTGGAATACGCTGGCGTAACCGCGTTT
>CALFEW010000075.1 GCA_937958365.1 uncultured Chloroflexota bacterium
CCTTTCTTTCAACTTTCCCCAGAAACGCCCTATGAAAAAATCTCTGACCCTCGGTTCCGTTCTTCTTGTCGTTTTGCTCGCCCTTCTGTTCGGCCAACAGCACCAGACGCTAGCGCAAGCCGGTGGCGTGCAGCAGGTCAAATTCACCACCGCCGACGCCTACCTGCTGGTGGAATTCCTGGACGACGACCTGGTGCATCTGGAAACCGGCCTGGGCCGCGGCCCAGAAACGGGGCAGCCCATCGCCACCACGCCGATGGTCGCCAAAACCGATTACGCCGGACCAACAGAGTTTAACGACGACGGGCAAGGGACATTGACAACGGCCGTTCTCCAACTCACCGTAGACCCGCAAACCCTGTGCAGCACAGTGACAGATTTAGCGCGGGAGGAGCCGGTGGTGCTAACGGCCGTGTGCCCCACCAACCTCGACCAACGCAAAAAAAGCCTCACCATTGACCCCGCCGCCCTGCAAGCCGCCTATGGATTGGGCCAGGAATTCCGCACCCCTGGCGAACCCAACGGCGACTGGGTGGGCAGCCTGCGCACGCCCGGCATTGTGGGCAACGAAATGCAAGGCTTCAGCGGCGGCGCGGTGGGCAACACCCAATTCCCCATCCTCTACGCCCTGGGCGAAGGCACAGACAACGTCGCCCTCTTCGTGGATGTGGTCTACAAGCAAGAATGGGACTTCACCAGTGCGCCCTGGACCATGACCTCCGCCGCCGACCCGCTGCGCTGGTACGTCCTCACCGGCCCCGATTTGCCGGACTTACGCGCCGATTACCTGGAACTGACCGGCCGCCCACCCGTGCCACTCAAGTCGCTCTTTGGCCTGTGGGTATCCGAATATGGCTACGACGATTGGGCCGAACTAGACGCCAAGCGACAAACGCTGGACGACAGCGGGTTCCCCCAGGACGGCTTCGTCCTCGATTTGCAATGGTTCGGCGGCATCCAGACCCCCAGCCAGATGGGATCGCTCAGTTGGGATTTGGCAAACTTCCCCGACCCCGCGGACAAAATCGCCCAACTACGCGCCGAAGAAGGGGTGGACATCATCGTCATTGAAGAATCTTACGTGGATCAGGGCCTTTCCAACTTTGGGCGGATGGCGAGCCAGAGCTATCTGGTGAAAAGCTGCGCAACGTGCGGCCCGGCCGTTTTGCCGGGCAAGTGGTGGGGCACAGGCGGCATGGTAGATTGGACCAACGAAGCGGGCGCAGCCGCCTGGCACGATACCCTCCGCCAACCGCTGATTGACGCCGGGGTGATGGGCCATTGGACCGACCTGGGCGAACCGGAGATGTTTGCGCCCAATAGCTGGTACGCCGGGCTGCCGGGGCTGGATTTGCACGATCAGGCGGCCAATCACAACATTTATAATTTGTTGTGGGCGAAGAGTATTTATGAAGGTTATGCACGGAATGGGGTGGCGCAACGGCCGTCTATCCTCTCCCGCTCCGGCACAACTGGC
>CALFEW010000076.1 GCA_937958365.1 uncultured Chloroflexota bacterium
GGCAGCAGGCGCGCCGTCAGAATTTTGTCCAGTTCGTCCCAGGCGCTTTCCAGGTCAACGGCCGCCAGGTCCGGGTCTGTGGGCAGGTTGTCGGCGGCCAGGGAGAGGCGCGTCTGCACCACTTCCAGCGCTGCGCGGTCGGCCGACTCTTCAGGCAACAGGGCGATGACGGCCGTGAGTGTGCCCAGCGCTTCGTTCACGTCTTCGGCGGCCAGACCAAGATTGGCTTCCAACAGGCGCAGCCGGGCGCGGGCGACCAGTTCCCAGGCGCGGAACAACACCAGAGATTGCGTCATGTCAGCGACGGCCGTGTTAGCTATATCCGCCTGTTCAATGGCGGCGACGGCTGTGTCGTCTACGGCCGTCAGGTCGGTTTGCAGCCGCCCAACGTCACCGGTTAACTCGTCCAATTGACCACCCAGAGTATCTATCTGGCCGGTGCTGGTGTTGAAGTCGGCCTGCAACGTGGTCATTGCGTCGTTGAGGCGGGTAATGTTCTGTGCGGCCGTGGCGTCGTTGTCCAGCGTTACCGCCAGCGAAGCGTCCAGCGTCGCCAGCAGTTGGGCCTGTTCGTCCAGGCTGCGTGTCAAATCGGCCAATCTATCGTCCAACGCTGTGGATTGGTTCTGCAAATCGGTCAGCGTTTGTTCCTGGCCTGGGTTGGCGCTGAGCAGGGTATCTACTTCGCGGCGCAAAATGTCAATACGCGATTCCTGAGCCTCGAAGCGGGTGGCGACGCTGTCGGCGGAGCGGTCCATTTCGCCGCGAACTGTCTGGAAGAGCCACAACCCGCCCCAGATGACGCCGGCCAGCAAGGCGATAACCAGCATAGAGATGATAAAAGCACGTAAAATGCGATAGAGACTGCGCCCCAGGCGGCGACCAAACCCCGGTCTTGCGTCGGTGACGGTTGATTGTTCTTCCATGACAGCAAACTCCCTTGAGAATTTCGGATTTCGGATTTCGGATTGCGGATTGAAAGCTGTTCAGAAATGGATGACGGCCGTTACGGTTGTTGTGTTGGTGTATTTGTCGCCAATGCGGGCAGAGGGGTGCGTGTAGGGCGTGGCGTGCGGGTAGGTTGGCTGGTGGCCGTTGCGGGCGCTGCGCCCGTGGCGGTTGCAGCGGCCGTTGCGGACCCAACGGCCGTTCCCTCATCTGTTCCTGTGGTTGGCGTAATTTTGTTTGCCGGCGTGGGCGTGGCTGATGGTGCGCTGCCGCCAACGGCCGTCGGTGTTGGCCCAGACGGTTCCACTTCCAGCAGCAGCTCACGCAGTCCGCCCAAAAAACTGTTAAACGATTCGGCGGCCGCCGCGGCCGTTTCTATCTGCGATTCGGTCAGGTCTAGCCGGTCGTCGAGGGTGAGAATGTCGCCAGAAACGGCCGTGACCTGCCCTTCCACCGTCGCCATCTCCTGACTCACGTCACGCAATGAAGCGTCTATGTCTGCTTGCTGGCTGTCGAAGCCTTCCAGTCGGGTTGCCAATGCGTCTACCTGAGCATCTCGCGTGGACAGTGCATCTTGCAGGGCTTCTTGCCGGATGTTGGCTTCGGTGATGTCGCGGCGCAGTTGGGCGTCCGTCTGGCTAAACGTCAGGGTCCCGTTGAGTCCCAGCAAAATAGCCAGGCTAAAAATCATGCCCAACAGCGAGCCAAGAACCGCGCCCAATAGCAACAGCACACAGCCGCGCCGCTGCGACACAGGCGCAGCCGCGACCGGTGGGTTGGCGGGCGCAGGGGATGATGTGACGGTTTCGGTCATAGGGGGTTCTCCCTCAACGTGGTTTAACGGGGCAGGGCGCGTTTTGTTAACGGGGATTGGCTCGTCGTCGGGGTCTGATGGGATCGTATCTATAGGCGAGAAAACGGCCGTGCCCACCACAATTTCCGACGCCAACGGCGCCTCAGCGACTGGTTCGCTCTCCCCGGCGGTGATTGGCGCAAGGGGTTCGATGGCTTCATCTGCTGAATCTTCCTGCTCGGTGTTCATGTTGCACGTCCTTACGAAAAAACAAAGTGATGGTTGTAAGCTACTCTGTTGTTTGTGTCTTTTGTGGAAAGCAGTCGCCCTTGAAAACTATCACTGCTGATTGTACACGGCAGGTATCTTTGCACACAAGTCGCGTTGACAAACATCCTGGTTATTTCTATACTGAACCCGCTTACCTGATGGCTATACTTAATAAGGTGACGGGCTGAACTGAAAATGAATCGTCGGCCGTCGGATTGCATCGTTACCGGTGTTTACCAGGAGTAGACAATGAATCGTCGGCCGTTGGATTGCATCGTTACCGGTGTTTACCAGGAGTAGACAATGAATCGTCGGCCGTTGGATTGCATCGTTACCGGTGTTTACCAGGAGTAGACAATGAGCCAGGCATTTGCGCGTTTAGTTGTGCAGCGCGGCCCTAACCCCAATGACGTGTTTGACCTGATCGAGGACAAAATCACTGTCGGCCGTTCGCCCGCCAACGGCATCCCCATCACCGACCCGGAAATTTCGCGCAAACATGCGCAGTTTGTCCGCCAGGAAAGCGGCTATGCCTTAGAGGATTTGGGCAGCACCAATGGCTGTTTTGTCAACGGCCGTCGCGTAACTGGCCTGACGCCGCTGCATCACGGAGACACCATAGACCTGGGAGAAGCCATCAGCCTGCTTTACGTCGTTGGCGCGCCCGGCGACGATGCGACGATGGTGGAAGGCGGCGGCAGCCTGGCCGAAGTGGATACGGTTCCTGAAGGAATGATGGCCCCCGTCTACAAACCACAGCCCTATGCGCCACCGGTTTATACTCCGCCTGCCTATGAAACCGCGTCCGAAGCAAACGCGGCTTCAGCAGCCGGTTCCATGTCTTGCGGCCAGCGGGTGTTGTTGGGCTGCGGCGGTCTGGTTTTCTTGATGTTTTTGTGCGTGGCAACGGTGTATTTTCTGGATGCGTATGACCAGGGGCGGTTGTTGTATTGTGGGGCGTTACGGCCGTTTTGGGATCTCATCCTCGGTCCGTTTGGGTTCGCCCCCATTTGCCCATGATCAGGTGATCTCTTTGGGCGCACATGAGGAATCCGCGTGACCGAAAATCCACGTTTACGTCCACTTGATTTTCAGCCAGTCAACCACATGGGGCAGCCCATGTGGTATCTGCGCGACCCCTTGCAGCTCACCCCCTATCAACTTATCATGCCCCAAACGCTGGCCCAGATGCTTGTCTTTTGCGATGGCACGCGCA
Organism: uncultured Chloroflexota bacterium; assembly: GCA_937958365.1. GTDB lineage: Bacteria > Chloroflexota > Anaerolineae > Promineifilales > Promineifilaceae > Leptovillus. Next base: position 3,228 of record CALFEW010000076.1, read on the forward strand.
CGCCAACGGAAATCCATGCCGCGTTTTGTCGCCACGTCGGCCAAATGGTGGATTACGCCATTATTACCGATGCCCTGGAACAGTTAGACAAAGCCTGCTTGCTGGATAACAGGCGTTCGCAGCAGGTTCAGGCCGAGATGCTCAAAGCGTATCGCGCCCAGCCCCATCGCCCGCCGGCCCTGGCCGGATTAAGCTATCCAGGCGAAGCGCAGGCGTTGACGGCTTTGTTGCAGCAATACGGCGCGGGCGATGATTTGAATGGTTGGCAGCCCTGGCAAGGGCGGGGCATTATTTCGCCGCACATTGATTATCAGCGGGGCGGGCCGGTTTATGCCAAAGTGTGGCGGCGGGCGGAAACGGCCGTTGCCCAGGCCGACATCGTCGTCATTTTTGGCACAGACCATAATGGCAGCGCCGGTTCCGTCACCCTGACCCGGCAGGCATATGCGACTCCTTTCGGCGTCTTGCCTGCCGACCCGGCGCTGGTGGATCAACTGGCGACAGCTATTGGCGAGGACGCTGCTTACGCTGAAGAAATCCACCACCGGCAAGAACATTCCATCGAATTATCGGCCGTATGGCTGCATTACACTTACCAAAAGCTGGGCCTGGAACCCAAACCGATGGTTCCCATCTTGTGCGGTTCTTTCCACCATTTTGTGATGAATGGTTCTCACCCGGCCGACGATGCGGGGTTAACGGCCGTTATCGAAACCCTCCGGCGTGAAACGCAAGGCAAAAAGGTTCTGGCCGTTGCTTCTGTAGACTTTGCCCACGTCGGCCCCAACTTCGGCGACAACTTTGTCATGGATTCCCCGCGCCGTGCCGCTTTGCAAACGGCCGATGACAACCTGATGACCGCTATTTTGCGTGGGGATGCCGCCGATTTTTATGGACAGATAACGGCCGTGCAAGATCGCAACCGTATCTGTGGTTTCTCTTCCATCTACCTCCTGCTGCGCTACCTGGATGGCGTGTCCGGTGGCCGGAGCATCGCCTATACCCACTGCCCCGCCGACCCGCAAGATAATTCTCTCGTTTCTATCTCTGGCCTCCTCCTGGATTAGCTGTCATCGCTGAGAAACCCCAATTGTTGTAAAAACTCAACAAAACACTTGACATATTGCCGGTTTTGTTGTATTTTTACAACAGTTAATTTGTTGTAATATCCCGCACCACATTCATACAAGCGGTCGTATGGCGAAAGAAGATCTCTTAGAAAACTATGCCGGCGTTCAAGAAGTAAGTGATCGGCTGAATATTCACCCGGAATCGGTGAGAAGGCTCATTCGTCAGGGCAAACTGCCGGCCATCAAGTTCGGCAACAAGTGGTTGGTAGACAAATCCACTCTGGAACAGTATGCCAGCCGCTACGATCCCCGGCCCGGGAATAAAGCAACATTGCTGTAAATCAGGATCATGCCAGCCGTGACGCCTGACACGTTGGAGAGGTTATCAACATGCAAAGAGCACCTGAGGTAGAAAATGTAGCTTGCATTCGCGTTGTGGGCGTCGGCGGTGGTGGTTGCAACGCCATCAACCGGATGATTAGCGAAGGCGTTACCGGCGTGGATTTCATCGCTGTCAACACAGATAATCAAGCCCTGCTGCTCTCCAACGCCTCGGTGCGCGTGCGCATTGGCGACAAATTGACTCGTGGCCTGGGAGCCGGCGGCAATCCGGAACAAGGCGAAAAAGCAGCCACCGAATCTACCGAAGAGCTGTTCCAGGTACTCACGGGTTCAGATATGGTGTTTGTAACGGCCGGGATGGGCGGCGGCACGGGAACAGGAGCAGCGCCAATCATCGCCAAAACAGCACGAGACATGGGCGCGCTGACAATTGGCGTCGTCACCCGGCCTTTCCTCTTTGAAGGCAGCCACCGTACCAATGCCGCTGAACAGGGCATTGAACGATTGAAAGAACACGTAGACACGCTGATCGTCATCCCCAATGACCGTTTGTTGGAGCTAACTGACAAGCGCGTCTCCTTGAAGGATTCCTTCCGCATGGCCGATGACGTCCTGCGCCAGGGTATCCAGGGCATCAGCGAACTGATCACCATCCCCGGTCTGATTAACCTGGACTTTGCCGACGTGAAGACGATTATGTCTGAAGGCGGCGCGGCGCTGATGGCCGTGGGACATGGCGTTGGTGACGACCGGGCGCGCATTGCCGCCGAACAGGCCATTAGCTCGCGCCTGTTGGACGTGACCATTGACGGGGCGCGTGGCATTTTGTTCAACGTGACCGGCGGGCCGGACATGAGCCTGTACGAAGTGAACCAGGCCGCCGCCATTATCCGCGAAACTGCCCACCCGGACGCCAATATGATCTTTGGCGCGGTCATTGACGAGAATATGGGCGACGAGATGCGGATCACTGTGATTGCCACGGGGTTCGACCATTCGGTATCGCGTCGGCAATTGGTACAGCAGCAATATACTCGTCCGGCGACGCCCGTCGCCAATCCACCGCAGCGGCAGACGCCACCGCCAACCCCAGTTCGTGAGCGTGAGCATGAACCGGTGCAACCTAAATTCACGCCTAACAATTTGGATATCCCTGCGTTTTTGCGCAGGCGATAGAGGCCGCCAACACCTTTGCTTTCGTTGAAGCGATTTGTGAATCGCTTGCGAAACACATCCCCTCTGCGTGCGCCCCCTGTTCAATTGAACGGGGGGCGTATTTTTTTTGCGTGACGTATGGATGGAATGGGGAACGGCCGTTTCTAAAATGGCCTTGACCGTACCGGGTGGGGATGATAGAATTTCCCCCGCTTGCCCTCATCGTCTAGGGGACCAGGACGTAGCCCTTTCAAGGCTAAGACCGGAGTTCGAATCTCCGTGAGGGCACAAGAAGCTCCGCTAAACAGCGGGGCTTTTTTGTTTGAATGCCCAATAACCGATTGTCAATTGTCAATTGCCAAGTATCATTCGTTGACGATTGACGTTGACCATTGGCTACTGACAATTTTTTAGGAGGCTGGGATGAGACTGGGGTTGATGTTGGGCTATGCAGGGCGGCGGGTGGAACTGCCGTTGGCACTGGTGAAGGAAGCGGATCGCCTGGGGGTGTATGCCTTATGGACGGCCGAAGCCTATGGCTCGGATGCGGTGTCGCCGCTGGCCTGGCTGGGCGCGCAAACGGAGCAGATTAAGCTGGGCACGGCGATCATGCAAATGCCGGGTCGTACGCCGGCCAACGCGGCCATGACGGCGATGACGATGAACCAATTAAGCAACGGCCGTTTCCTCATGGGTTTAGGTTTATCCGGACCGCAGGTGGTGGAAGGTTGGCATGGGGTGAGCTATAAACGGCCGCTCACCCGCAGCCGTGAATACGTCGAAATCGTGCGCCAGATTTTCCGCCGCGAGGAGCGGCTGAACCACGATGGCGCCATCTACCAGATTCCTTATCGCGGCGTAGACGCCACCGGACTGGGCAAGCCGCTTAAAAGCACCCTGGAAGCCCAACCCGCCATCCCCATCTACCTGGCAGCCATTGGCCCGCAAAACGTGGAACTGACGGCCGAAATCGCCGATGGCTGGCTGCCCATTTTCTTTTCGCCGGATAAATATGACGCCATTTATAAAGAGAGCGTGGAGGCCGGTTTTGCCAAAGCGGGCAGCGGCAAGGGTCTGGCCGATTTTGATATTGCGCCGACAGTTTCGGTGGTGATCAACGATAACCTGGATATTTGTTATAACATGTTACGGCCGTTTCTGGCCCTTTACATCGGCGGCATGGGAGCCAAAGGCAAAAATTTCTACAACGATCTGGCCGGCC
>CALFEW010000077.1 GCA_937958365.1 uncultured Chloroflexota bacterium
GCCGTTTCAACGTTATCTGGCCGCCGGTATCACCATCCTCATCAGCGCCCAGGCATTTCTGATTATGGGCGGCGTCACCAAACTGCTGCCCCTGACCGGCGTCACGCTGCCACTCATCAGCTACGGCGGCAGTTCCATGCTCATTAGCAGCGCCATGATGGGCCTGCTGCTGTACATATCCGGCACGGTTGACGAGATTGGACATTGACGCCCGCGTTCCGCATCTCCTGTTTGCCAATTTAGCCACAGAGCAATTCACCCATGCCCGACACCCATTCAAGTAAAATTAATCACCTGCTGCGCGCCATCCTGCTGGCCTTTCTGGTGGTTGCTGCCTCTCTGGTATTCTGGACCGTATTTCGTGCGCCGGTCATTTTGGCCCGCGATGATAATCCACGCGCCGTGGAGGCAGAACTGCGGATTCAACGCGGCCGTATTTTTGATCGCGCCAATGCCCTGCTGGCGCAAACAACGCAGTCAGGGGCAGTTCTCTCACGCAATTATCCGCTTCCAGCAACCGGTCCTGTGGTGGGTTATTACAGCCTGCGCCACGGCACGGCCGGCGTCGAAGAAAGCTACGACGCCTTTTTGCGCGGCGAGACCGGCAGCTCCTGGCAGGCGCAGACCCGCGACTTGCTGCACCAACCGCAAATTGGCGGCGATTTACGCCTGACGTTGGATGGGGACCTTCAATCCCAGGCCGACGAACTCCTGGGCGATCACACCGGGGCGCTGCTGCTGCTGCAACTGGGCGCAACCAACGCCGCCACGAACCAGATTTTGGCCCTGTCCAGCCATCCCGGTTACGACCCAAATCACCTGGATGAGGAATTTGAGCGATTATCGGCCGATGCCCAGGCCCCATTGTTGAATCGGGTGACGCAAGGCCAATATCAGCCGGGACTGGTTTTGCAGCCGTTTATCCTGGCGGCAGCGTTGGAGCAGGGAATCATTGCCCTGGACCAGCCGGTGGACCACGCCAATCGCCCGGTGGTGGTGAATGGCGTGGCGACTTACTGCGCCAGCCCGCCGCCGGCCGCGGCTACCTGGGCCGACATATTAACGCATCGCTGCCCCGGCCCGATGCTGGACCTGGCCGGAGAGTTTGACGCCACGGAGCTGGCGGCGGCGTTTAGCGCCTTTGCCCTGACAGAGCAGCCGCAACTGCCATTAAACACGGAAACGGCCGTTTCCGCCCCCATCAGCAACACATCTCTGGCTTTGATTGGGCAGGATACGTTGATTGTGACGCCGCTGCAAATCGGGGTCGCCTGGGCGGCGTTGGTCGCCGACGGCCGTTTGCCGACTTTGCAGTTGGTCGAAGCGTTGCAGGATGAAAACGGCGGCTGGTTGGCAGAACTGGCGTCGGAAAGCACCGAAGATGCCGCCGTGCGGCCCGAAATCGCCCGCAGCATCCATGAGGCTTTGCCCGGCGACGAGACAGGGCAGGCGTTTAGCGTGCTGGTGCTTTCCGGGCCGGACGGCAGCACGAACAGTTGGTATCTGGGCGTGACAGCCGACAGCGACCCGGCTTATGCCGTGGTGGTGGTGTTAGAAAACAACCATGATCTGGCGGAAGTGGCGCGAATTGGGCAGGCGATGCTAACGGCCGTGCCGCAGCCGTAAGGCAGAGACAGGCAAGGCGCTCAACGTACCCCGGCCTGCGGATGAACCAACGCTTCCAGGGTGCGGTAGAGCGTTTCGGTGGCGAAGCCTTTGAGCAGGGTAGCGTCTGCGCCCAAAGCCGCCGCCAGGCTGCGCTGCTGCGACGTGCTGATCAACACGATGAGACCGGCCTGGCCTCTGACGGCACGACGTTCTAATAAATTGGGCCAGTTGCGCGCATCCATGATATCGGCGTCGAGGATGGTCAGGGTGGCGGGAATGGGGGAAACGGCCGTCACCGAATTCTGGCACATTACAGAGTCAACCCAGGGCAAGGCCTGTAATACGGCTTGCAGTCCGTCCCGAAATCGGCCTGGTCGGGCGATAACCAAAATGGTTTCTAGCTCAAGCGTTACGTTATTCATGGCATCATTTGTCCACAAGCTGTTGTTGCAAACAGAGAAACTTTCAAAACGTAATAGAGATAACTTTATAGGGTGCGTGCGTTGGGGGTTTGTAAAAATAAGAGACTTGCCGGAATATAAAAATAGATTCGGCAAGCCTCTTTTTTGACTGGAATACCCGACTTGTAATTCCTGCTACCCCGATTGAGTAAGTGTCTACCATTTTGGGTCGAAAAATTAATCAGCAAGATTATGTATTTTTGTCTGGGGGTGATACGTAGAATTACGTATGTTATGTTTCATGCAAACGTGGTTACAGGAAACGGATGAGGGAACACGGCCGTTACATCTCCAGGTCTTTATCCACCAGCCCCTCCCGGAAGGCAAAATGCGCCGCCTGGGTGCGGTTCTCAAGGTTGAGTTTGCCCAAAATTCGGCTGACGTGCGTGGAGGCCGTGCGGGCGCTGATGTCCAGTCGTTGGGCTATTTCCCGGTCGGTGAAGCCATAAGCGACGAGTTCCAACACGGCCATTTCCCGCTCCGTGAGTTCGCCGGAGGCCGGCGCGGGTGAACTGGGAGGATCGAAGCTGGCGATAATTTTGCGGGCGACGGTGGGATGCAGCGGCATCTGCCCCTGGTAAACGGCGTGGATGGCCTGCAATAATTCAAGCGGCGAAGATTCTTTGAGCTGATAGCCCATCGCGCCGGCTTCGATAGCCGCGCGAACTTTTTCTTCCTGGCTGAAGCTGGACAGAACGAGAATTTTTGCGGCCGGATTTTCCTGGATGATTTCGCGGATGGCCGTAATGCCATCTTTGTTGGGCATCACCAGATCAAGCAAGATGACGTCGGGCTGTAAGGCGCGGGCCTGAGCAACCGCTTCGTTACCATCGGCAGCCACGCCAACCACGTCCACGTCTGGTTTCACTTCCAGCAGGGCAGCCAGACCCTCGCGTACCAGATGATGATCATCAACGATGAGAATACTTATCGGTTTTTCCATTGCCTGCGCTCATGGGGACTGTTGGGGAGTCCAGGGTTAGATTGATCGTAATACTTGTGCCCTGATCGGGCCAGCTTTGCAGCGAGAAGTCGCCGCCGAATTGTTTGACCTGCTTTTGCATGGTCAGCAGCCCATGCCCGGTTGAGGCTTCAGGCGGGCTATCGGTGTTAAAGCCACGGCCGTTATCCGCAATGCACATGGTCAGGGCACGGCCGTTGCTGTCTATGGTCACGTCCACTCGTGACGCCCTGGCATGTTTCAGGGTGTTATTCAGCGCTTCCTGGGAAATGCGGTAAAGGCTCTCTTCCACGTCGGCCGGCAGATCGAGCACGTCCGGGGCCGTCAGGAATGTTTCGATGCCTGCGCGCTCTTCTACATGTTCCAGGCGATAACGCAAGGCATGGACCAATCCTTCTTCCAGCAAGGTCGTCGAACGCAGATCGTACAACATCAACCGCATCTCTTTGAGAGCCTGCAAGGAAGTTTCCACGATCTGGTTCAGGTACACCTGGACGCGCTCCACCTTGCCCACCTGAAGCAAATCGCGGCCGGCCTCGGCAAAGAGGGAGAGGCTGTACAGCGATTGGGTCACGGAGTCGTGGAGTTCGCGGGCCATGCGTTCACGCTCTTGCATGACGGCTACCTGACGGGCATTTTGGTGGAGACGGCCGTTTTCAATCGTCACCGCAACGTGGTCGGCAATGGAAGCCAGCAGGGCCAGGTCTTCGGCGGCAAACTGCTGCCCAGCATTGTGAACCGCGCTCAGCACCCCCATGACGTTGCCCTTGGAGCGCATCAGCACCCCAGCATAAGTGAGTTCGCCGGTGGACAAAACAAACTGCGCGCCATAAGAGGTGTTCGCCAGGTCTTTGATGGCAAACGCCGAGGCATTTGGCGGCAACAACCCCCGCACCAATTCGTGGTCCGCAGCCACTCGTTCGATGAACGGCCGTACATACTCCGGCACGCCAATTTCATGCAGCAAATAAAAAGCGCCCTCTTCACCCGCCAGATGAATCGTTCCGGCAAAGCAGCCCAGAGCCGCCAACACTGTCTCCAACGCCGACCGCAAAACCGGCCCCATCTCGGCCGGTTCGCTAGACATAGCCGCAATATCATACAAAGTTGCCAGGTCCCGTGTCCGCTCCACCACACGCTGCTCCAATTGGTCCGTATAATGCTGCAAACGTTGGTATAGATCCGCGTTTTCTATGGCGATGGCCGCCTGACTGGCAAAGGCCAGGGCCAGATTGGCATCCGCTTCCTTGTAAAAATCAGGCTCGTTCTTGTCAATCGTCAGCAAGCCGATCATCTCACCGTGCCGCAGCATGGGCACGCCAAGCCAACAACGGATGTCTTCCCGGCCGGAGATAAAGCGCCAATTCGGGTCTGTCAGCGTATTCGCCACAATATAAGGCTGGCGGGTCGCCAACACCCGGCTGACGTTGGCAAATAATGGAACTTGCTCGACAATCAAATGAGCCAGATCCAAAGGCAGACCACGATGGGCAACGATCTGAAGGGTATTCTCGGTGACCAGATTAACCGAAGCGCTGTCGAAGGGGATAACCAGACCCAACTGCTCCAGAATAGAGTTGAGCAGTTGGTTGCGGTCCAGGTTCACATTGAAGATATTGGCGATGTGCCGCAGCGTTTCGGCCTGCTGACGGGCTTTTTTCTCAGCTTCAAACAGGCGCGCATTTTGAATAGCGATAGCCAACGGAGCCGCAATTTGCTGTACAGTGTCAACGTGTTCCTGCGTAAAAGCAGCCGGTTCGGTGGAAATAGCGCCAATTGCGCCCACCAATTCATGTTGTGTTAGCAGGGGCACGATCAGCAGAGTACGGCCGCCCTGACCGCGGATGTTGTTGAGCATGGTTGGGAGCTGCGTTTCCGCCAGAAGATCGTCAAATTGGTAGATAATTCCCTGGGACATTTGCTGCACGGTTTCCTCAAACGTGATGGGGTAACGTTCGTGCAAATAGGCCCCACTGGTATCACCGGCGACAAACAACATTTCGCCTCCGGCCAGATCAAACAGAGCGACCTGCGCCTGGGTATAGGGGACCAGGTTGTGCAGCAATTGGAGGGTGGCGTCGGCTATTTCTGGCACAGACTTTGCCGCCAGAATGGCTACATCAATCTGGTGGAGGATGTTCAGACGCTCGGCGTACCGGCGCTGGCTGGCCTCGGATGTGCGAATAGATTTTTGCCGCGCCTCCATCGTATTCAGGTAAATCAGCAGCAGGAACGAAAAGATGGTGAAATAGATGACCCAGGAGACCAGGTTTAAGCCAACTGCCTCGACGGCAAAAATGGGCGTCAACCAACCAGGCACGCTCGCAAAATTCAGGCCGAGCGAAGAAAGTCCAATGATCACTGCGAAGAAAAACGTCGTATGTTTGCCCAAAAAGAGCGCGGTGAAAATGAGGATCAGAAGCAAATAAGCGGTGAGAAAATTATTGGAGACGCCGCCGCTGAATAACAGGGCATAAGACACGTAACCAAACATGCCCAAAGCCAACCACAACGCAGCTTCCCAAACCCGACGATAGCGCAAGATCACGAGTCCGATCAGGCAGAAAGCGGTCCAGGCCAGGTAGTAGGCTATCGTTTTTGGCAGCAGGTCGGGGGTGTCTCTTATCTCTGTCGGAATGAACGGGATGAGGAATACGGTGGCGAATCCGGTGACCCAATAGATGGTCTTCAGGCGCGATCGTTGCACAGGCTCTTCTTCGGGAGAGAGTTCGGGGATTTTCAGGAGAATGGCAAGACGCTCAAGCATGATAACGGCCGTTCCCTACAAATAGTCCAATACCTCAACAATAGCCTGCCAGACCCGGTCGCGCAACTGCCCCAGCAGCGCCCGGTTTGGCGGAACAATCGGCGAATCGCCCTCTTGCCGGCCGATGTACAGCCCACGATTGAGTTCTACCATAAGCCAGGGCTTGTACACACCGCCATAAATCCGCATTCCCCAACCCCCTAAATAAGGCTGATTGATGGCATACGGTTCGCCGGTGGGGGCCAGGTCGGGAATGTCGGCCAGCAGTTCGCCCAGCCGCCGGCCAAAGAAGCGGGCGGCTT
>CALFEW010000078.1 GCA_937958365.1 uncultured Chloroflexota bacterium
GCATCTGGCCCAACACCTTTTACGCCAAGCAGGCCGAGTATGAGGCGCTTTTGACTACGCCGCTGGCTGCGCGGTTTGTGAGCTTGTTCTATTTCAGTCTGGGCGGGCCAGCGTCTGGCTGGCGCGGCATCAGCAGCGCCCATTTGCTGCTGCTGCCCGGCCTGATAGTGGCCGGCTGGCAGGCGCTCATGGCCGATGGGCGCAGCCGTCTGCTGGCGCGGACGCTGCCGTTGTGGTGGGCTGGCGGGCACGTTTTGCTCTATGCCTGGCGGCTGCCGGTGACGTATCAACACGGCCGTTACCTCTTCGCGGCGCTGCCGATTTGGGTGCTGTATGGCTTGGCGGGCTGGTTGTGGTTGTGGGGCAAGGCGGGAAACGGCCGTCAGGCGCGCATCCTCAAACAGGCAGCCGGGCTGACGTTTGCGCTGCTGCTGCTGCTCTTTGTGTTTCTCGGCGCGCAAAGTTATGCCCAAGACGTGGCCTTTATCGAAGGGGAAATGGTGGACGCCGCCCATTGGCTGGCGGCCAATACGCCGCCCGATGCGCTGATTGCCGCCCATGACATTGGGGCGATTGGTTATTTTGCGGAACGGCCGTTGCTCGACCTGGCCGGCCTTATCTCCCCGGAAATCATCCCCTTGCTGGCTGATGAAGTGACTTTGGCGGCTTATGTTCGGGCCAGCGACGCTGCTTACCTGGTTACTGCGCCCGGCTGGGAATACCTGACTCTGACCACAGACCCGGAAATTCATTTGTTGTACTCGACCGATTTTGCCTGGACGGAGGCGCAAGGGGTGAATGGAACGGCCGTCTACAAACTACCCTGAAAAGTATTCGTATATTCACCGGACAGGTTTGCAAAAGCCTTCTTTTTCATGGTATACTGCCCATGTTCCCAAACATACTTATAATGTTTTAATCTTTGTGAAACACATCATAGTCGGTTTAAATGTCTAACGACAAGGCCCGATAGCGAAGCCTAAAAGCAAAACGCAACGGCAAAAATAAGAGGTGGTTTCCGTGTCAGAACAAATCAAAGTACTCATAGTTGATGATCATCCTTTGTTTCGCCAGGGTCTAAGAGACCTGTTAGATACCGATCCAATCATGAACGTGGTCGGTGAGGCTGCCGATGGAGAAGTGGCTATTGAGGCCGTCTATGACATCAAACCAGACGTGATCTTGATGGACATCAACCTGCCAACCATCAATGGCTTGCAGGTAACTCGTAAAATCAAAACCCAGTTTGCGGATGTAAAGGTGATCATGATCACTGGCTACGACGACGCCGAACAAGTATTTCACGCTTTCCGGGTGGGCGCGTCCGCTTATTGCCCCAAGGATGTAACGCCAGAATCCCTCACCAACATCATTCAGGCTGTTGTCGCCGGAAAATATGCCGTAGGCGAAAAGATCATGACATATGATGAACTTCTAGCCTGGATAGAGCAGAAAATTGGCCGGTTTGGCGGGCCGTTGGTTGGCGATAGTGATGAACTCTTCGTGCCTTTATCGCCCCGCGAGATGGAAATATTGGAACATGTGACCAAAGGGCTTAGCAACAAAGAAATCGCCTACAAACTGGGAATTAGCCACCAAACAGTGAAAAATCACATGACGGCCATACTTCGCAAGCTGCGCGTTGATGACCGCACCCAGGCGGCCGTATACGCGCTTCGCCACGGATGGGTTCGCTTAGAAGGTACTCAACCGTAAAATTCACCAGCACAGGAATGGATGCCCCATCATGGAAGA
>CALFEW010000079.1 GCA_937958365.1 uncultured Chloroflexota bacterium
AGAAAAAATGGATTGGCTAAAAGAGCAATTTCAAAAAGAAGAGTGGTCGCCTTATGCGGCCGGGATATTACTTGGTATCGTGGGCATCCTGGCCGTCTGGCTCAGCGACAGCCTCCTGGGTGCATCCGGCGCGTTCGAGAACCTGGCCGGAGCCATCGGCCAGACTGTTGCGCCGCAGCTATTCGACAACATTTATTTCAACTACGTCATGCCGCCCGGCCTCACCTGGTCGGGCATCCTGCTCGTCGGCATCTTCTTTGGCGGCATGATTGGCGCGCTGTCCAGCCGTACCTGGAAGCTGCGCCTGAATTCCGACGAGCAATGGAAACAGGTGTTTGGTCCCAGTTGGCCGAAGCGTTGGCTGCTGGCTTTTCTAGGGGCCATCGTATTGGAAATAGGCGCGGGCATTGCCGGCGGCTGCACCAGCGGGTTAGCCATCTCTGGGGGGATGTTACTCGCGCCGGCCGCTTTCATCTTCATTGGCGCGATGTTTGCCTCCGGCATTGCCACCGCCTGGCTCGTTTACGGCAGGAGATATTAAATCATGCTCAACAACATTCTGGCGCTAATTTTGGGCGTTTTCTTTGGCCTGTCGCTGCAAAAGGCGGGGCTGACTAAATATCACAAAATCGTCAACGTCTTTCGCTTCACCGACATGGCCGTACTCAAGTTCATGATGACGGCGCTCATCGTCTCCATGACGGGGTTGTATACCCTTAAGTGGATGGGTGTCATCACCTTTCCTGGCGTCCCGGCCACATACATCGCCGGGAACGTCATCGGCGGGCTGATATTTGGCGTCGGCATGGCTTTTAGCGGTTACTGCCCGGGCACTTGTGTCGCCGGGTCCGGCGAAGGCAAGCTCGATTATCTCATCCCCGGTTTATTGGGTTTCACCACCGGCGCAGCCATTTATGGGCTGATTTACCCGCAAGTTTTTCCCAAGATTTCGGCCATCGCCAATTTTGGTGCGGCCATCATTCCCGATTTGTGGAACCTGAACGCGGCGCTGGTCATCCTGTTCTTCGCGTCGTTCAGCCTGCTTCTGTTCTACCTGATTGATCGCGCCCGGATGCAGCGGCAAGACAAACTAACAATGAACAATTAACAATGAACAGTTAACTGTTAGCTGTTAACTGTTCATTGTTATCAGGGGTTTGTTATGACAACAACAACTCTTTCCCGCCGGGACTTTCTCAAGGTCTTCGGCGCGTCGGTGGGGGCGCTGGTGGTGGGGCAATTGCTGCCCATTCCGGTAGCCGAAGCAGCGAAAGCAGCCGGATTCCTGGATGTTGAAGGCAACGGCTACATCCCGACCATGTGCGAGATGTGCGTCTGGCGCTGCGGCGTGCGCGCCAAAGTAGAAGAAGGGCGCGTAGTAAAGCTCGAAGGCAATCCGGTGCATCCCCATTCGCTGGGCATGTTGTGCGCCCGCGGCCAATCGGGCCTGATGAACACCTACGATCCCGACCGGGTGTTGAAGCCATTGGTGCGCGTCGGGCAGCGCGGCGAAGGCAAATTCCGCGAAGCGTCGTGGGAAGAAGCGTTGGACATCGTCGCCAACAACATGCGCGAGATTAAAGAGAAATATGGCCCAGAGGCGATGATTTTCTCGTCTACCCACAATCTCTCCCAGGTGCAGTTCGAGAATCTGCTCAACGCCTATGGTTCGCCCAATTATGGCACGCAGCGCAGCCTGTGCTTCAACGCCATGATTGTCGCCAACCAGATGACCTATGGCATGGAAGAGCCAGATCGCAGTTATGGCGACCTGGAATATCTGATTTTGACCGGCCGGAACCTGATGGAAGCGATTTCCACCTCCGAGACGAGCATCCTCAGCCACGCGATTGACCGGGGGCTGAAGGTGGTGTCTCTGGACCCGCGTTTCACGAAAACGGCCGCTAAATCCACCGAATGGTGCGCTATCCGGCCGGGCACAGACCTGGCCTTCCACCTGGCGCTGCTCAACGTCATCATCGGTGAAGACCGCTATGACCATGAGTTTGTGGCGAACCACACAGTGGGCTTTGAAGAGTTGGCGGCGGCAGTACGGCCGTTTACCCCCGAATGGGCCGCCCCCATCACCGACATCCCAGCCGAGACAATTCGGCGCATCGCCCGCGAATTCAGCGACGCGGCCCCCAACGCCCTGGCCCATAACGGCTGGCGCACCTCTAACTTTGTCAACTCCTTCCAGACAGAACGGGCCATCGCCTGTCTGAATGCCCTGGTGGGCAACTGGGGCATCCACCTGAAACCATCGGCCGGTGAAGGGGGTGGGCCATTGGGCGCGCCGCCGCAGCCGCCTTATCCCCGCGCCAGCGCCATGCGTCTGGACGGCGTGCCCTGGAAATACCCGCTCGTGCCTTTTAAGCTCGGCGTATTCCAGGAATTGCGCGACGCCATTCTGACCGAGACGCCCTACAAGGCGCACGGCTGGTTTATCTCCCGGCAAAACCCGGTGCAATCCATTCCCGACCGCGCCCGCACTCTGGAGGCGATGGGCAAGATGGACTTTATTGTCGTCGTGGACATCTCTCTGAACGATACTGCCTGGTTTGCCGATGTGGTGCTGCCCGAAGCCTCCTACCTGGAGCGGTACGACCCGCTGAACATCGTCGGCGACCGCGCGTTCCTGCGCCAGCCGGTGATTCAGCCGCAGGGCGAGGCCAAATCGGCGCTGTGGATTTTTAAGGAATTGGGCGAGCGGTTGGGGCTGGGTGATTATTTCCAATATGTAGACGAGGAAGATTACCTGCGCCAACAGCTTGCGCCGCTGGGCGTGACGCTGCAACAGGTACGCGAAACTGGCTACGCCGAACTGCCCAAAGCCGAAAGCGACGCAATCGAATATGCCTGGAACACGCCATCGGGCAAGGTGGAACTGTTCTCGGAGACGTTGAACCGGGCCGGGTTTGCGGCCGTGCCCACTTGGGAAGAGCCGCCGCGCCCGCCGGCCGGGAAGTTTTATCTGCTGACCGGCAAGGTGGGGCAGCATACGCAGTTTGCCACGCAGAACAACCAACTGCTGCACAAATACCAGGACGAACCGCGCCTGTGGATGAATCCAGACGCGGCCAAGGCGCTGGGTCTGGCAGACCTGGCTCTGGTGAAAGTGGTCAGCGCGGTGGGTGAAATTAATATTGAACTGCAAGTGACGCCGGCGATTCGCCCGGATTGTGTGTACATGACGCCGGGCTTTGGCAAGCTGTCGCCGGGCATGACGACGGCTTACGGGGTGGGGGCGAACTCTTCGGTGCTGCACGCCACGTTTACCGACCCGGTGAGTGGCGGGCAGGCGTTGACGCAGACGTTTGTGACGGTAACGGCCGTATAAAACCCAGGAACGACTACTTATGTCCGAAAACAGTACCAACAAAAAAGAAATGGGCTTCCTGATTGACGCCTCGCGCTGCATTGACTGCCGCGCCTGCCTGGTGGCGTGCAGCGTAGAAAATCAAGTATCCAACGACGTTTCACGCATCTGGATTAAAGAAACAGGCGTCACCGGGCAGTTTCCCAATCTGGCCCGATTTTCCGCACCGTATCATTGTATGCACTGCGACGATCCCTCTTGCGTCTCGGCCTGCACGGTGGGCGCGCTGCAAAAAAGCGCCAACGGCATCGTCACCTACGACATTGACCGCTGTATCGGCTGCCGTTACTGCATGTACGCCTGTCCGTTTGAAGTGCCGAACTTTGAATGGGACGTGCAGCTACCACTCATCGTGAAGTGCGATATGTGCGTCGCCCGCCTGGGCGATGGCGAAGCGGAACCGGCGTGCGCGGCCACCTGTCCCACCGACGCCATTACGTTTGGTGAAAAGAGCAATATGCTGGCGCAGGCCCATCAACGGATCGAACTGAATTCAGAGCGTTACGTCAACCACGTGTATGGCGAGACGGAAAACGGCGGCACGGCTACTTTTTACGTGTCGCCGGTTCCCTTTGAGGAATTGGGCTTTCCGACGGGCGGCGTGGTGTCGCCGGCCTACTCGAACCGGCTGGTAACGCATGGCACGCCGGCTGTCGCCGGTAGTGTGGCGATTGGCTTGAGCGGCATTTATCTGACGATTAAGCGTCACCATCATGATGGGGCAGTAGATGGCGAGGGGGAAGGGGAAACGGCCGTTGCCTCCACCCCCACTGCCGCTCTGCCGGAGGCTTCAGCCTCCGGCAACAAAACGACGCCCCGTGAACGGGGCTGAGGTCGCCTTAAAGCCGGGTTTACCCGGCGTCGTTTCATGCCGGGGCGTTTACGCCCCGGCACGGCGCGGCGCGGATGCAGAGGAATGATCATGCTAAAAAAAATCACAGACGAAATCAAATCCCTATCGGTTGGCTACTACATCCTGGCCGCCATTGCCGCCGCCGGGCTGTCGGTGGCGGCGTATCGCCTGTACGCCGGGCTGGGCGAAACGACCAACCTGAGCAAAGCGTTTCCCTGGGGCATCTGGATCAGTTTCGACCTCTCCACGGTGGCCTTTTCCGGCGGCGCGTTTACCCTGGCCGCTTTGGTGTATGTCTTTCACTTGCACGAACTGCATCCGGCCGTGCGCCCCACGGTGCTGGCCGGGCTGATTGGCTACTCGTCGGTGTTGGTCATTTTGTTCATGGATTTGGGGCGGTGGGACCGGTTTTACCACTTCCTGATTTTCCCCAACATCAACTCGGCGCTGTTTGAGGTGAGTTGGTGCATCGCCCTCTACTCGACCATCCTGATTTATGAGTTGAGTCCGGTGTTTCTGCAAAACTCCCGCTTCAGCGGCATCCTGCCCATCATCGAAAAGTGGACGATGCCGCTGGTGATTGCCGGGGTCACGCTGTCCACGCTGCACCAATCATCGTTGGGCACGTTGTTTATTGTCATGTCGTCGCGGCTGCATCCGCTGTGGTACTCGCTGTTTTTGCCGGTGTTTTTCCTGATTTCGTCGCTGGCCGCCGGTCTGGCGATGGTGATCAGTGGGGCCATCGTCAGCTATTGGGTGTTCAAGCGCACCCTGGCGACCAAGATCATCGCCGAACTGGCCTGGTTTATCCCCTGGGTGCTGGGCATTTATCTGACCTTGAAGCTGGGCGAACTGCTGATCACGGACGAACTGCATATCTTGTTGACCAGCGGCGTCTATAGTGTCTTATTTTTGACGGAATTGATAGTCGGCGTCATCCTCCCCATCGTTTTGTTCTCGTTTAAAAAGGTGCGAGAAAGCCGGGTGGGGGCGTTAACGGCCGCATTGATGGTGTTGGCCGGGGTGGTACTGAATCGGTTTAATGCGTCGTGGTTGGCGATACGGCCGTTAACCGACGAAATTTACAAGCCCCACTGGATGGAAGTGGCGATTCTGGTCGGCGTGGCGGCCAGTGCCATCCTGGTCTACTCGCTCATCGCCCATTATTTCCCGATATTTGATGAGACGGTGGTGGTGCAGGCTGTGGAAGCAAACGGCCGTAAACCGCGCCGTTTGCTGCGACCGGTGACGGGAGATTGAACCGTAAACCGTATTCCGTATTCCGTAAACCGTAATCCGTATACGGAACACGGATTACGGTTTACGGAATACGGAACACGTCACCC
>CALFEW010000080.1 GCA_937958365.1 uncultured Chloroflexota bacterium
TCTACCGGGCGCAAGGTAAAACCGGGCGGCGGCGACGGCTCCCAGGAATGGCGAGTTGGGTCCAGGTGGAAGCACAACCGCTGGCCGATGAGCGGTTCTTTACCGGCCAGCACCACATCCATCACCCGCTCCCAGCCGGGCGTATACACCAGCGTGAACGCGCCAAACGCCAAGCCGCCAGCCCGCATGTCGGGATAATAAACCTTGGTTAACAGGTCAGCCAGGGCACGATTGATGCTTTCGCGGCTGCGATCGCCGGTGAGGAAAAGGCGGCGTTTGAACCAGGCTACGGCCGTTTTCGGCTTGCGTTCATCGTCCACAAATACCCGCCCCGGCGTCAGCCCGGCGAGAATGGATTCAAGGGCTAAATGATGGGCGAGCGGCGCAAATAACGGCCGGGCAAGGGAGAAGGTTTCGGGGGCAAGTTCGTGTAAAGTGGTCATAAGTTTTGTTTTCAGGCGACGAAAGGCAGGGACACAATGGGTTGGTTTTGTTCAATGCGCTGCAAACGGCCGTGCAAATACCGGGTCGCCCAGCTATCGTGGCCCAGGGCTTCCGGTCCATAATCGCGCATCAACAGGGTATACAGCTCAATTTCGCGCAGTTTCATGAAGTGCGGGATTTCCTGCAACCAGGCGGCGTCAAGCTCGTTTTCCATCTGGTAGCCGCGCCAGAATGCCGGCCAGAAGCCTGCCGCGAAGGCATCGGCGTCGGGGCGATTGGTGACGGCATAGAACAACACCATTGCCAGATCATAAGCAAAATGGCCGTAAACGCAGTCGTCAAAATCAAACAGGGTGATACGGCCGTCTTCATCCACAAAAAAATTGCCGCTGTGCGCGTCCTGGTGGATCATGCCATAGGCGTCTGGCGTGCGCGGCAGAGCCTGCAAATGGGCCAGCACGTCCTGGTAACGGCGAGAAACCAGGCTGTCGGCCTGAGTGAGCGTGGTGTGAACGATCAGGTTGGAAAGATCATCCCACGCAGGGCGCTGCCAGGCAAGGTTGGCCGGTTGGTAGCTTTGGCTCAGGTGATGAAGGCGGCCCAGGAGACGGCCGTATCCTTCAAGAAACGCTTCCCTGGTCCAGAAATCCGTCTCCCAAACCGGTTTACCCCGGGCCTTAGCAAAAGCCGTCGCCAGAAAATAATCGCCGTGCCCATCAGGAATCAGTTCCACCAGTTCACCGCCAGGCGACAGGACGGCGCGGGCCACGCCGGCCCCGCCATCGGCCAGATAATTGATCCATGCCACTTCCCCATGAACCAGTTCCGGCGTACGCCGACGGCTGTGGCCCAGGCGCAAAATATAGGCCGCCCCCTCCTTCTCAAACTCAAACATGAAGCTTTCAAAGCCATCCAACAGTTTGATCTGGTCTGGGGTGACGCCATATCGTTGTCGGGCGGCGGTCAAAATCTCGTCACTAAATCGTTCACGTATAATCGGTTCCATGGATTCTCCCGATTGGCTCAATTTCTAAAATTGGACCAATCTTACCACTTTCAGCGGCGGAAAATGCGCCAGCGCAGGCCAGGGCGGCCCAGGTAATTAAGCGTGTCTGGCAGGCGGGCCGGCCGATAACAAAACTGGCGCAAAATACTATCGAATTCAACCGCTTCCGGCACAAAAAAGCGGTCCACAAAAAAATTGCTCACCGGTGGCCAGTACCACCAGCTAAACAAAACACGGGTGATGGGGCGCATGAGGATGAGCGGCACGGGCAGCGGCACGCGCCGAATGTCCAACACGTCCATGATCTGGTTGACGATTTCCTGGTAGGGCAGCCGTTCCTCCCCGGCGATGGCGATGGTTTTACCGATCATGTCGGGGCGCTCCAGGGTGAGGACGAGGCAGCGAGCCAGGTCTTCCACCCAGATAGGTTGGAGCCACAAGCGGCCGCCGCCGGGCAGCCAGACCAGGGGCCAGCTCCACAAAGCCAGGCTGGCGATCATCTCAAGGTGGCGGTCGCCGGGGCCGTAGGCGGTGGCCGAGCGGACGATGGTGTAATTGAGGCCGCTTTTTTGCACCATGCGCTCGATGGTGTCTTTGGCGCGCAGCAGAGGATGGAGGGAGTTGGCGACTGCGCCGAGCCGGCTGAGGAAAATAAAGCGCTGCACCTCAGCGCGGCGGCAGCGGTCGAGCAGGCGTTCGGCGCCGTCTATATCTACGTGTTGCAGCAGGCGGGTACGGCCGCGCCCTTCGGAGCTGGCCAGGTGGATGACGGTGTCTATGCCTTCCAGTTCTGTGCGCAGGGCGAGGGCGTCGGTGATACGGCCGTGATACGGCCGTGCGTCGTAGCCGGACTGCTTCAGCCAGTCCATGACCGAGCGGCCGACAAAGCCTGTTGCGCCGGTGACAAGGATTTGCATAGGGGTATTGTAGCGGGTTGGGCGGGTGGCGGGTAGCGGGTGACGGGTTATAATCGGCGTCGTAATGAAGGGCATTGGAGAGATTCATGATTGAAGATGGCGTGGGGTCTGGGGAACGGCCGTTGCGCGTTTGCTTTTTTGGCACATACCGGGCCAATTACGTACGCAATCAGGTGATGATTGAAGGGCTGAGACGACAAGGCGTGACGGTATTCGAGTGCCACAGTACCCTCTGGCACAGTGTGGCCGACCGGGTGCAGCAGGCGGGCGGGGGCTGGAAAAGCCCCAAATTTTTGTGGCGGGTGCTGAAGGCATACGGCCGTTTGCTGCAAGCCCACCGGCAAACGCCGCCTTACGACATCATGCTGGTGGGGTATCCGGGACAGTTCGACGTATATCTGGGGCGGCTGCTCTCCTGGTGGCGGCGCAAACCCATGGCTCTGGACATTTTGATGTCGCTGCACCTCATCGCCGAAGAGCGGGGGCTGGCGGCTAAAAGCCCATTCACCGGCCGGATGCTCTTCTGGCTGGAAAAAATCGGCCTGAAACTACCGGATATGCTCATCGCCGATACGCCGGAGTACCGGGATTATTATTGCGAAAAATACCGTGTATCGCCGGAGCGCTTTCAATTCGTGCCGCTGGGCGTGGATGATCGCCTGTACCAGCCGCGCCCGCATGTGCAGCCACCGGACGATTGTTTTCGGGTGATTTATTATGGCACGTTTATTCCGCTGCACGGCGTGGAGACAATGCTGCGCGCCGCAGCGCTGCTGCAAGACCGGCCTGATATTCGGTTTGATTTTTATGGCGAGGGACAAGAACGGCCGTCTATGGAAGCTTTGGCGCAGGAATTAGGACTGGAAAACGTGCAGTTTAAGGGCTGGATTGATAAGACGGAACTGCCGGACGAGATCGCCCGGTCGCACGTGGTGCTGGGCGTGTTTGGCACGACGAAGCAGTCGCGCTGTACGATTCAGAACAAAATCTGGGAAGGCATGATGATGCAGCGACCGGTGATCACCGGCGACGCGGAGACAATTCGGTTAGAGTTGGTCCACAAGGAGCATGTCTATCTGGTGGAGCGGGCCAATCCACAGGCATTGGCCGAGGGGATTGTGGACCTGTATGACAACCCGGCATTAAGAGAACGGCTGGTTAGTGGGGCATACGGCCGTGTACAAAGTAACACCATTGACGCCACAGGAAAACTTGTCGCGCAAATTCTACGAACTGGCCTCAGATCGTAATTTGTACTTCTTCAACTTTACAAAACCCACCAGAAACGGATGAAGGCATGAATACAAAAGGTATTGAATATGTGAACTGCAATTTATGTGGCCGCGATGATGCGGAGCTTCATTTTAAAGCGCCCGTGTTACCCTATCGAAGGGGCATTTACAATCGCGATGTGTGGGATGTCGTTCGTTGTAGGAATTGCGACCTGATTTATGTCAATCCGCGGATTGATGACGAGGCCAGAGAAGCTTTTTATTCTTTTCAGACGCCTGGGGACGAGCGATTTGTCCAGGATTGGTTCCTGGAAAGCGCGGATCTCCATCGCCCGAACTGGCAGCGATTTGTGCGCACCATGCACCGCTTGCTGCCGAATGGGAAATTACTAGATATAGGCTGTGGCGCAGGAACTTTTCTGATCGAAGCCCGAAACATGGGGTATGAGGTAGCGGGGCAGGAGGTTGCGCCTTATTTTATTGAATACTGTCGCACAGAACAAAACCTGACC
>CALFEW010000081.1 GCA_937958365.1 uncultured Chloroflexota bacterium
AATTGTCAATGGTCAATGGTCAACGGTTGACAACTGGCTATTAGCTATTGGCTATTGACCATTTTCTTCGCATGAGACGCCTGGGCCAGGATGGATTCGGCGCCGCCGCGGGCGTGGACGCCTTGTGTGCCCAGCATAGCCGCCAGTTCGGTGATACGGCCGTTTCTATCCAGATTCTCTACGGCCGTCGTTGTGCGTCCATCTTGCACCCGCTTACTGACGTGGAAATGGGCGTCGCCATACCCGGCCAACTGCGGCAAATGGGTGACGACGATAACCTGATGGCGGCCAACGGCCGCTAAGCCCCACAACTTCTGCCCCACTACGTCACCTACACGGCCGCCAATGCCCTGGTCAATTTCGTCAAAAATCAGCGTCGGCGTCACGTCAACCTGAGCCAGGGCCGTTTTCAGGGCCAGCATCAGGCGCGCCGTTTCGCCGCCGCTGGCGACCTTCGCCATCGGTTTCAGCGGCTCGCCGGGATTGGTAGACAGCAAAAATTCGGCCTTGTCTATACCCGAATGATCATAAGCCAGCCGCGATTCGCCCACAAACAGGCCATTGGCTGCCGGTTCCGTCTGAAAATCCACCTGGAAACGCGCGCCGCTCATGCTGAGGTGGGCCATTTCCTGCTCTACGGCCGTTGCCAGCCTTTGCGCCGCCGCCTGCCTTTTGCGCGAGAGTTCCACCGCCAGACCGCCAATCTGACGCAGCCGCTTTTCCTCTTCCTGCTCCAGGGTGGCGATACGTTCCTCGCTGTGGGCCAGGGTATCCAGCTCTTTTTCCGCCTGCTGGCGCAAAGTCAGCAGCGCCGCTTCGTCGGCCGCCTGATATTTGCGCTTCAGGTTGCTAATGAGTTCCAGCCGCTCCTCGACAAAATTGAGCCGGTCAGGATTAAATTCCAGGCTTTCCAGATACCGCTGCAAATCGCCTGTCAGTTCGCTGACCTGAAACGCCAATCCCTGAAGCTGTTCCAACTGGGCTTCCTGTCCGGCGTCTACCCGCGCCAACTGCACCAGCGCACGCTCAGCTTGCCCCATCAGGTCTATTACCGCCGGCGTCTCGTCGTCCACGCCGGACAGCAGAGCCAGGGCTTCGGCGGCATAGCGGGTGAGGTGTTCGGTATTGCCCAGGCGCACACGTTCGGCGCGCAGTTCTTCGTCTTCGCCCACCTGAAGATTGGCCGCGCCAATTTCCTGGATTTGGAAGGCCAGCATATCGCTGCGCTGCGCCCGCAGTCGTTCGTTCTGGCGCAAACCGGCCAGTTCTTTTTGCACGCGCCCTAACGCATGGACTTCCTGAGCGACTTCGCCGCGCTCTTTTTCCAGTCTGGCGTAAGAATCCAGCAAGGGCAGGTGAGAACGAGGCTTAAGCAAAGAAAGATGTTCGCCCTGCCCGTGAATGTCTATGAGGGGTTCGGCGACTTCACGCAGCAGCGCCAGGCTGACGGCACGGCCGTTAATGCGGCAAATGTTACGGCCGTTCATGCGCAGCTCTCGCGCCAGTAGCAGTTCTTCACCGATTTCCTCGTCCAGACCTTCCGCTTCTAAGAGGGGGAAAACGGCCGTTTGCAATTCCGGCGACAGGACAAAAGCCGCCTCGACGTAAGCCGTTTCCGTACCGGCGCGCACCATGTTGGTATCGGCGCGCCCGCCCAACACCAGCATCACCGCGTCCAGAATGATGGACTTCCCCGCGCCGGTCTCGCCCGTCAATACGTTAAAGCCGGGCATCATCTGCAACCGCAGTTCGTCAATAATGGCAAAGTTGCGAATGTACAATTCAGCTAACATAGGCTCATTGTTCCGAAATCCGAACCCCGCAATCCGCAATCAGCTTACCGCATCCAATAAAACGCCGAACTGGAGGCGACAAAGGCATAAATGCCGGGAACCAGCAAGCCAAACAATCCCCCCAATCCGCCAAACAACACGCCAAGCAACAACGGCAGCGCGGGAATCACCACGCCCAAAACGACCATGGCCGCCACCACGTGCGGAATGTAGCGCCCGCGCCGCTTACCCAGGGCGCGATTGGTCAGCTTGGCGACAAAACTGCCCACGCCCCCGGCCACAAACAGCACGATGAGGACCCAAAAGAAGCCGCCGCCAAAATTGACGACGATAAAACCGGCCGCCAGACTCAAAATAAAGGAGATAACCGTCGCTACGACGTAATCAATGGGCGTGGCCGAGAAAAATTTCTCTTGCAGGCTGTGGCGGCAGTCTGGGCAGATGTATCCGACCGGCGTTTTGTTGGCGCAGTCTATGCAGATGGGTTTGTCGCAGTTGTAGCAGCGCAAGGACGTTTCGCGGTCGGGGTGGCGGTAGCAGGTGAGCAAGAAGGCTTCATCGTCAACGGCCGTTTCCGCCATTTTGTCACGGCTAAAGAGGGAGGGGAGCGGGGAAACGGCCGTTTCCACTTCCACATCTGCCACGACCACCGGTTCTTTGGCCGGCAGCGGTTCACCGGCCAGAAACGCCCGGGCTTCGGCATTTCCCGGCGCCAACGCCAATACCTGCTCATATGCCTGGGTTTTCTCAGCCAGTTCCTCCGACAATTCGGCCAGATTCAACCAGGCTTCTACCACTTCCGGCGCTTCGGCCACAATGTCGCGGTACAACTGCGCCGCCGCCGCCCGTTTACCGGCGTTTTGGGTTCTCTCCGCCTGGCGCAGCAGCGAGCGCAGACGCGGTTCACTCATACTCATAAAATCATCCTTCCATTGGGGGGCGCAAATACCCCAATCGCCGCATCAGGCGACGGTAAAAATATCCTGAACTTTCTACCCGCGCAAAATAACTGTGATTATCGTGTTTGCGGATGACCACCTCGTCGGCGCTTTCCAGGTCCAGGCCGTCCTGGCCGTCGGCCGTCAGCATCGCTTCGTGGCCCATTTGCACCTGAATGGTGATTTCCGCCTCCTCATGCAGCACCAGGGCGCGGTCCAGGCTGAGGTGAGCAGCCACCGGCACGACGACAAAGTTCTGCAACTGCGGTGGCAGCAGCGGGCCGCCGGCCGCCATCGAATAGGCGGTGGAACCGGTAGGCGTCGCCACGATGAGGGCGTCGGCGGTGTACGTGGTGACGTGGTCGCCATCCACGCTGAGGTGCAAATGCAGCACCCGCGCCTGTTTGCCCCGGCCTATCACCAGGTCGTTTAGGGCGCTGAAGGTGTTGAGGATACGGCCGTTACGCCGCAAAGCAGCATACAACATCAGCCGTTCTTCGATCCAATACTCACCCTGGATGACTTTGCTCAGTTTGTCGCGCCAATCGTCGGGGCGGGCTTCGCTCAGGAAACCGACGCGCCCCAGATTGACGCCCAGGATGGGGATTTTGTGCGGCAGCGCCAGACGGGCGGCGTGCAACGTAGACCCGTCGCCGCCCAGCACCAGCAGCAAATCAACACTGCCAAGAGCTTCGCTAAACGCCGCTTCTTCCCAGGCTGAGGCGCTCCAGGCTTCGACGCCGCGCTGTTTCAACCAGGCTTCGATTTCAACCGCCAATGGCTGCGAGGCGGCAATTTTGGGATGGTAGAGAATGCCGAAGATAGTCATGTTAACAATTAACGATGAACAGTTAACAATGAACAGTTAACTGTTAGCTGTTAACTGTTCATTGTTAGTTGGTTTATTACGTCGGATAAGGGAACCTGGGTCTGGTCGCCGCCGGTTAACGGCCGTACGGTCACCAATCCTGCCGCTACTTCATCCTCGCCGAGGATGAGGACGGTGTGGACGTGAAAGCGGTTGGCTTCGCGCATCTGGCTTTTCAGGCTGCGTTTGTCGCGGGCAAACGCCAGCCGGGTTCCAATGCCGGCGGCGCGGAGTTGGTAGGTAAGGTGAACGGCCGTTTCCTTCGTCTTGCCGCCAAAATGGGCCACCAGCACCGTCGGTTGGGGCGTCTCCGGCGCAGCGATGCCCTGCTCTTGCAGGCCCAAAATGATGCGCTCGATGCCGCTGCCAAAACCAACGCCCGGCGTCGGCGGCCCGCCAATCGCCTCGGCCAACCCATCATACCGACCGCCGCCGCACACGGCCGCCTGCGCCCCGATGCCTTCGGCCCACACCTCAAACACGGTCTTGGTGTAATAATCAATGCCACGCACCAGCCGGAAATTAATCGTATAACTCTGACCCAAAGCGTCTAGCAGGCCGCGCAAATCGGCCAGGTGGGCGGCGCAATCGTCGCACAAATACTCAATGATGTGCGGCGCTTCGGCCAACAGCTTATCCATGCCCGGCTCTTTGCTGTCCAGCACGCGCAGCGGATTTTTGCCCAGGCGCTCTTTGTCTATGGCGGCCAGTTTGTCCTGGTGTTCGGCCAGATACGCGGTGAGAGCCTGAATGTAGACGGGTTTGCAGGCCGGGCAGCCGGTGCTGTTTAGCTGAAAGGTCAGCCCCTGGTAGCCCAGCTCGCGGTAGAGATTCATCGCCAGCATCATCACTTCCAGGTCGGCGGCGGGGTCCATTTCGCCCAGGATTTCGGCGTTGAACTGGCTGTGCTGGCGGTAGCGGCCGGCTTGCGGCCGTTCGCGGCGGAAGATGGGGCCGATGGCGTAGAGTTTAACGGGCTGCGGCCAGGTCATCATGCCATTTTCGATGTAGGCGCGCACGAAACCGGCCGTAAATTCCGGTCGCAGCGTCACGCTGAGGCCATCTGGCTCTTCGATGGTATACATCTCTTTTTGCACAAAGACGTCGGACGCGGTTCCCATGCCCCGCGCAAACAGGGGCGTGTATTCAATGATGGGTACGTCTATACGTTGAAAGCCGTAACGCTGGGCCAGGTCGGCGGCTTTGCCGGTGACAAGGTCCCAATAGCGGCGATCTTCGGGCAGCACATCTTGCATGCCGGTCGCTCGTTGTATCGCTGTCAAAATTGCCTCCGATGGTTTGATTTCGGATTTTGGATTTCGGATATCGGATACCAGGGCGGTATTATACCGGAGACGGCCGATTGCAGCATGATCTCAGCCTACCCCTTCACGTAAGACAATTTCTCGCTGATGAAACCGTTTTTCACCTGGAATATGTCAACGCCCCGGACGCGCCCCTTTTGTCCTGCCCCATCTACCCAGTCGTAACGCCAACGCATAATGCAGCGCATACCCAGGCCAAAAATATCTTCGATCTCGATGTGGGCCTGCGGCGATTCACGGAAGAATTCTTGCCAAAATTGTGTGATGGCTGCTTTTCCTTTGTACACCGCGCCATCGGGAGCAGGGGCAGTGTTCTCAAAGATACAATCATCGCTCATAAGCTGCATCATCGCAGTAACGTCATGACGATTGAAGGCTTCGTTGAACTCGATGACAATGCGTAGCGCTACTTCTATCCGTGCCATCTTCATATCGCTCACTCACATCCTTTCAGGGGCGAAGCATCCGCAGCGGATGCTTCGCCCCTACCGATCACAATAATCCCATGTACATGATTCGGCATAATCACCCATTCGCCCAATGTGATA
>CALFEW010000082.1 GCA_937958365.1 uncultured Chloroflexota bacterium
CGATTCCAGGCACGCCCTGGTATAGTCCACCCCATTCCAGGTGAGAATGAGGATCACAACTTCCGGTTTTAACGTGGTCATCAACGTTCCGCGTTCCCCGTCTGTCCTCTGTTTTGCAGCTCTTCCAGGCGCTTTTCCAGCGCCGCAATTCGCGCCGCCTGCTGCGAGATGGTATTCAGCATCTCTTCATGGCTCTGCGCCAGCCCGTCCACCGTCAGCGCTGCATTGCGCTGAAAGCCACGAACCTGGTCCACCAGCGGCTCGGTATACCACCAGGTAAGTTTGCGCACCAAATGTTGGAAACGAATAATCCAGGGGCCTAAACCCGGCCGGGTAGACTGAATAATGGCCCAACTGTTCAGGTTCCACTGCCCTTTCAGCCGCGCGGCGCTCTGGCTCAGCTTGCCCGCGTCGCCCAGCATAATGGAAAGGTCCAGCGGCGGCGTCTGCCCGCCTTCCCACTGGCGCACCGATTCGGCCACATTGCCCAACAAAATTTCTACATCCTGTGAATCGGAACTCACGCTAAAAATATTCAAGGTCTACTCCTCTCATGCGGAGCGGCGGACGTTCCGTCCGCCGCGTGCAGGCGAGACGCCTGCGCTCCCAGGGTTTTGTGCCTGACATCCACTCTACGCCATCACTCGTGGCAAAAAGACGCCCGTGCATAAATCGTCAACCTGGGTAAGCTGCCGCCCCGGTTTACCATTTTCCAACAAATAACAGGCATAACCTCGCCCCGCCATCTCTGTTATAAACTCGGTCGGCGTGCAGCCACTTACGCGCGGATACAAATCGGGGTTCAGTTCGGCCATGACAATGGGGCGATCTTCGCGCAAGATGGCTTCCGCTCCCCGGCAGGCCAACGCTTCTGCTCCCTCAATATCCATCTTGATGAAACCAATGGGCCGCTGCATATCAAGCTGGTCCAATGTTACCAGATCAACTTCACGCACAGCATGGCCGACCAGACCGGTGTGGCTATCCTCTACCAGATAACTGCCGCCGGAGTGCATGGTGTCTATCTCGTATAACAGATGGGCTGTACCAGGCGCAGCGCCCACCGCCACCCGATGCAGCACAACCCGGCCTTCAAACCGGTTTTCGGCTATGGATTGGGCGGCCATGTCGGCGTTGCGCGGCAGGGGTTCAAAGCCATACACTTTGCCGGTTGGTCCCACACGCTCGGCCATGTGCATGGTGAAATAGCCGACATTCGTGCCCAGGTCAATCACGGATTGGCCGGGCTGAACCGTTGCCCGGATAAACGCCGTCTCGCTGACCTCAAAGCTGCCCAAGACAATGTTTAGGCCAATCACAACATCGGCCAGGTCTACAAACAAGCGGAGACCTTCGCCAATTTCCTTGATGACAATGTTACGTTGGTGGGCGTAAGGGACTTCCTCAGGATTATTCAGCCGGAACTCCGGCGAAGCGAGAAATTCGGTGCGTAATTGTTTGATGGTTGGGCAGGTAGCTGCCCGCTCAAAAACAATTTGTTGATTCTCTGGTTCGCGTTCAAGGATGATACGGTATGCCCAGATGACATGTTTCGGCGTGACTGGTCGTTTATCAAATAATAACCCTTTCATTTTTCGGAGATAGTTCAGACTCATTTCTGCTCCTTACTTGTCGGCATCATGATAGGACAATGGTGGCAAAACAACGGTATACGGCATCCCAGGTACAAACGGCCGTTTTCTCTCGCCCACATTCCCCCCACTGCCCTGCCTTCTCCGGGTCGTCCAAAATTTCGCAGATAGCGTCGGCCAACGCCCTCACGTCGCCAAAGGGAACCAGACGGCCGTTCACCCCATCATCCACCACGGCCGTTAAACCACCCGCCCGCGCCGCAATCACCGGCTTGCCGTAAAACCAGGCCTCTAACAGCACAATACCAAACGAATCGGTGCGCGAAGGCAGCGCCAACAGCGTCATCGCCGCCAGCAGATCGCGCTTCCCGGCGTCATCCATGCGCCCCAGGCAATGGCAATGGCGGCGAAATGCGACCGGCAGTTGTTCCAGGCGCGCGGCAAAATCTGGCATGATGGTTCCAACCAGGACCAGGTCGAGGGCACGGCCGTTTTCCCACAACAATTCCGCCGCCGCCAGCAAATCCACCGCGCCTTTGTCTCGCGTCAGCGGCCCAATCGCCGCGACAATGGGGCCGGTCAGACCATGCTGCTGGCGGAAGCGTTCGCCGTCGCCACCGATCAGGTCGGCGGAATCAAGGCCTGCCCCGGCGACTGTCACGTTTGGCAGCGCAATGCCTTGCGCCAGGAGGTAAGCTTGCTCAACGGCCGTCAACACCACCACATGGTCCGCCCGCCGCAAAAGGTCCAATTGATGGGGCATCGTGTAAAAACGGCGCACCGGCGATTCCGGTCCTTCGCCCAAATGCAGCAAGGGCACAGCCACAAAGCGGCTGCCACAGCGCTGCGCCATCTGCCAGGCGGCCGTCGTCAGGCCGTCGAAGGTGATATTCCAGGCAAACACGGCCTGCCAATCCTGACCCAATCCGGCCAACGTGTCATCTAAATCAGGCAAATAAGGCGTCCAGCGGCCCAATCGCGCCGCGAATGGCGGCAGCGCTATCTGCAAACGGCGCAAGCCGCCAAACAGCCAGCGCCCGGCAGGAAAATGGCTTACCGCGACGCGCTGCACCGTCACCGGGCCATCGTGCGCCGATCCGGCGGGCAGGGCGCGGGCATCCGCCTGCCAGAAGTAGGCCAGGTCGTCGGCGTTGGTGGTGACGACGGTGACGCGGTGGCCTTCGGCTGCCTGCCGCCGGGCGATCTGGCGCGTGTACTGCTCCGAGCCGCCTTGCACCGGCCAGTAACGATGGGTGACGTGCAAAATGTTAGCCATCGCCCACGATTTGCCGCAGGAAGGCGGCGTACTGCCGGGCGACAACCGCCGGGGCATGCTGTTCGGCCACGATGCGGGCAGCGGCCGCGCCCATTGCCTGCCGCCGCGCTTCGTTTTGCAGCAGGTCGGCCACGGCCGTTTCCACCTGCGCCTGTTCTTCCGGGCCAACGTCTATGGGGATGACGGCCGTTTCCGGCATCTCCGCAAAGGCATCCACGTGGGAAACCAGCGTCGGTTTGCCATAAGCCATCAATTGCAGCAGCGTGGCCGACGATTCGCCCAACGTTGGATAGCGCAGGTTAACGCCAATGTCTGTCGCCGCCAGATAATCGGCAAATGTCGCCTCGTCGGCGTAGCCTACCAGGCGCACAACGTCGTTGTTCAGGTTCAAATCGTCTAACAAAGCGCGAAAATTATACCCTTCTATCACCTGCCCTACCAAAGCCAGCCGCAACTGCGGGAAACGGCCGTGCAGATGGGCAAAGGCGCGCGCCACCACATCCAACCGTTTATTGGGAGCCACGTAGCCAAAAGACGCCAGCAGCG
>CALFEW010000083.1 GCA_937958365.1 uncultured Chloroflexota bacterium
TGTTGATCGGCTTTGTCCTGGTGATCGTGCTGCTCGACTTCATTATGCCGGGTTCGTTGGCCAAGTGGGCGATCTTCGCGCCCATCTTTGTGCCGCTCTTTATCCGGCTGGGCGTACCGGCGCAGACGGTGTTCGCCGCTTACCGCGTTGGCGACTCGCCAATCAATACACTCACCCCGTTGATGGTATACTTCCCGGTGATCGTCACCTTCGCGCAGCGCTATCAAAAAAGCGCGGGTGTTGGGTCGCTGGTGGCGCTGATGCTGCCTATTGCTGGCGTTGTTCTGATTGCCTGGCTGCTCCTCCTCATCCTCTGGTTTGTGCTAGGGATTCCGTTGGGGCCAGGGTATCCGGTGAGTTTCTAGTACACGTAACCCGAAGTCCGTATGCCGTATCCCGTGAGCATTTACCAGAGCTAGCGCCCTACGGAATACCGAATACGGATACTGGTATCAGTGTCCAGAAGTCAGTGTTCAGTGTTCAGTGCGTGTTCGCCAGAGGGTGCGCCCACTGCAAACTGATGGCTGATACCGGAAAACTGGTACTGGCGACGGCAATTGGCTATATCTTATGACGCAAAAATCTACTGCAACTGTCCAGGGACAAACACAAGAGTCTGCTTCCTGGCTGCCACTGGTGGTTATTCTGCTGGCGCAAATCCAGATGGCCTTCAACGTCAATGCCATCCCGGTATCCATTGGCCCCATCGTGGAAGAGCTAGAGATACCGGCCACCAGCGTTGGCACTGCTCTTGTCTTTTACTCCCTTTTTGTGGCTGCGTTTGTCCTGGTTGGGGCTAAACTCGGCAAGATATTTGGCGACCGTCTGGTCTTTCAGGTGACGGCGCTGGCGCACGGGGTGGCGATGGGCATGATGGCCTTCAGCTCCAGCGCCGGCACGATGAATCTGGCCCAGGCGGTGGCCGGATTGGCGGCGGCGGCGCTGGTCCCGACCCTGGTGGTGCTGATCGCGGCCAATTATCGGGACAAACAACAGGCACAGGCGCTGGGTATTCTGGCGGGCACGCCGGCTATCTCCGGCGCGCTGGCGTTTTTCATCGCCGGTCTGTTGGGCACGCTCCTGACCTGGCGGTTGTCGTTTGGCATCCTCAGCGTGCTGTCGCTTATC
The DNA here is from genome assembly GCA_937958365.1 of uncultured Chloroflexota bacterium. Classification (GTDB taxonomy): domain Bacteria; phylum Chloroflexota; class Anaerolineae; order Promineifilales; family Promineifilaceae; genus Leptovillus. The sequence continues at coordinate 1,129 of CALFEW010000083.1, forward strand.
GTGTTTGCGCTCAGCTTCCGGTTGAAGCCGATTCCGCGCCAACCGGGGGTACAGATTGACGTAATCGGGGCGACGCTGGCGGCGCTGGCGATTATGTTGATTTCTCTGGGCTTCAACAACTTGAACGCCTGGGGCATCGCGATGGCGAAACCGGCCGCACCATTTTCTCTGTTGGGGCTGTCGCCCGCGCCATTTATGGTGATTTTGGGTGTGGTGTTCGGGCAGGGCTTTTTTGCCTGGGCGCAGCGGCGCGTAGCGAAAGAGCAGACGCCGCTGCTGGCTCTGGAGGTGCTGGAGTCGCCGGAAGAGCGGTCGAACATTGTGGCGCTGCTGGTGATTGGGGCGTTGGGGCCGGCCGTCAACTTCCTGATTCCCCTGTACTTGCAGATTGTGCAGGACAAGACATCGTTGCAAACGGCCGTTACCGTCATCCCTTACACCCTGGCGATTGCCGGGGCGGCCATGCTCATCGTCCGCCTGTTCGACCGCCTGACGCCGCGCCAGATCGCCACGATGGGTTTTGCCCTTGTGGCTGTGGGACTCACGCTGCTGGCTTACACCATTCGCAACGAATGGTTGACGCCGGTGGTGATCTTTAGCCTGATCCTGGTGGGCGTCGGGGAAGGTTCGCTCTTAACGGTGTTGTTCAACGTCATGGTTTCCGCCTCGCCCAAAGAACTGGCCGGGGACGTGGGCGCATTGCGCGGCGTCGCCAACAATCTCTCGACGGCGTTGGGCACTGCCTTTGCCGGCGTTGTGGCCGTGGGGTTGCTGGGAACCATCATCCTGAGCAGCCTGGCCCAATCGTCCATCCCCGCTTCGCTGAAAGTGCAGGTGAACCTGGATAACGTCAACTTCGTCACCAACGACCAGTTGGAGAGTGTCCTGGGTGAAACCACAGCCACGCCGGAGCAGGTGGCCGAGGCGGTGCGCCTGAACGAGGAAGCGCGGTTGAAGGCGCTGAAGGCTTCTTTCCTGATTTTGGCCGGTATCTCGCTGTTGGCGCTGGTTCCGGCGCGTGGGTTGCCCGCCTATGTCCGCGGCGAAGTGCCGAGCGGCGAACCAACCGGCCGGGTAAGGCGCGGCAAGAAGAAGGGGTAACGGCCGTTGCCTCTTATTACGTTTACGTTTTCTGAGTGATGGGAAAACGGCGAATCACCGTTTTCCCATTACTTTGCCCAAACGAGTCTTTACCAATTTATTGACACACAAAGGAGACTTACCATGAGTGATTTAATCGTCTTATCGTTTGACAACGAAGCCAGCGCCTTCCAAATGCGTGATAAGCTTCTGGATATGCAGAAGCAGCAAATCATCACCCTGGCCGACGCCGCCATCGTCATCCGGGACAAAAACGGCAAACCCAAAGTCAAGCAGCTTCACAGCCTGGTGGGCGCGGGCGCATTGGGCGGCGCGTTTTGGGGCATGTTGATCGGCTTGCTGTTCTTTGCGCCCTGGTTGGGCATGGCGGCCGGCGCATTGGGTGGCGCGTTAAGCGGCAAGTTTGCCGATGTTGGCGTGGATGACAACTTTATCAAAGAAGTTGGCGCGGCCATCGAACCGGGACACGCTGCCCTGTTTTTGTTGGTTTTAAAAGTTACGGCCGACAAGGTGCTGCCAGAACTCAGCTCCTTCAACGCCAAAGTGTTGCAAACTTCGCTTTCCAATGAGGCTGAAGCCAAACTGCGCGAAGCCTTCGGCGCGGAAGAAATCGAAGCGTAGTTTCAGGGTTTAGAGTTGTCAAATCTTTAAGATTTGACAACTCTATTTTCAAGGGAGAGACAATCATGAGAAGACGAGGAGTAGCCAGTCGGGCGACGCAGCGCACAGTGCGGCGCAGCGTGCGCCGCGCCCGTCGCCGACGTATTCGGATGCGGCGCAGACGTATCTTGTTGGCTGGCGGCATGGTGGCGATTGCTGTCGGGGCGACGGGTACGGCCGTTAAGATGAGCCAGCAAGATGCGCAGCGTATCGAGCAGCACACCGGCAAGAAGCCCGAAGACCTGACCGAAGAACAGTTGGATCAGGCGCTTACCGACCTGGAAATTGACACCGACGAATTGACCGACGCCGAAGTGGCAAGCATCGAAGCAGCCGAGGCCGGACCGGCTACCCCGGCCGCTGCGCCGCCAACGGCCGCTGCGCCACCAACGGCCGCTGCGCCACCGCCCGCGCCAGCCGCTGCGCCGGACTACATTACCGAACTCAAGAAGCTGGCCGAACTGCGTGACATGGGCATCATCACGGCCGACGACTTCGAGGCGAAAAAGAAACAACTGTTGGGTAT
>CALFEW010000084.1 GCA_937958365.1 uncultured Chloroflexota bacterium
ACGACCAGCGCTAAAGCGCCGGTCTATAAAACAACGCCGGGTAAACCCGGCTTTTTCCTCTTTGCCACCGAGCGACCCTGAAATTTTGAGAAGATACGCTCCAGTCTCAAAAAACGCAGCGGGTGGTTCCACAGGGCCTACTGCTGCAAAACCAGGCAGGCTTCGCGCTGAAAACTGACGACGACCGCTTCGCCGATGGCGGGGAGGGCCAGATGTGGATTGTTAAATTCATCCAGGAAGATGGTGTGTTCTTGCAGGCGCACCTGAATGCGCACGATGGAGCCGAGAAACGCGATGTTCTCCACCCGGCCGGTAAGCTGGTTTTCCGCCGGGGCGTGGCCGTTCAGGGAGAGGAGTTCCGGGCGCAGGGCCAGCGAGAGACGGCCGTTATCTTCCATATCCCGCTCCACCACCCGCGCCGCATGAATCTCCTGCCCATCCACCCGCACCCGGTTGCTGCCCGGCTGCACCACTTCGGCGGGCAAAATGTTCAGCGTGCCCACAAACGACGCTACAAACAGTGTGTCTGGGAAATTGTAAATTTCAAACGGCGTCCCCACCTGCTCCATACGGCTCTGATTCATCACCACCACCCGATCAGACAGCGACAGCGCCTCTTCCTGATCGTGGGTGACGTAAATGGTGGTGATGCCCAACTGCCGTTGAATGGCGCGAATTTCCGTGCGCAGCGACAGGCGAATCTTGGCGTCCAGGGCCGAAAGGGGTTCATCCAACAGCAAAAGCTGCGGCCGAATTGCCAGAGCGCGAGCCAGCGCCACCCGCTGCTGCTGCCCGCCGGACAATTGATAAGGATACCGGTCGCCAAACTCTTCCAACTTCACCAGCGCCAACATCTCGGCCACCCGTTTCTGGATGGCGTCGCGGTTTTGCCCGGCCACCTTCAGGCCAAAGCCGATGTTACCGGCCACTGTCAGGTTGGGAAAGAGGGCATAAGACTGGAAAACCATGCCAATCTGGCGTTGATTCGGCCGTTTGCGGGTGACGTCGGCGCCGTTGATGCGGATTTGTCCGGCGCTGGGCGTTTCAAACCCGGCGATCATGCGCAGGGTGGTTGTTTTGCCGCAGCCGCTTGGCCCCAGGAAAGAGATGAACTCGCCACTCTCCACCGTGAGATTGAAATCGGTAACGGCCGTTACCGACCCATACTGCTTATTCACCCCGTTCAATTCTAACGAACTCATAGCTTCTCCAGTCTTTGTGGGACTTGTGGTCCGTAAGCCGTATTCCGTATTCCGTATTCCGTGTACGGCTTACGGCTTACGGCTTACGGCTTACGGCTTACGGCTCACGCTCTCTAATGCGTCCCCGCCA
>CALFEW010000085.1 GCA_937958365.1 uncultured Chloroflexota bacterium
ATATCATTACCCTTTATCCAAAATCCAAAATCCAAAATCCAAAATCCAAAATCCCGTGCTACTCCCCCTCTTCCGGGATGGCGTACAGCGTGCCATTGTCACTGCCGACATAAATCACGCCTTCGTGGATGGCGGCGGAGGAGACCCCACCGGCGGCGGTGAAGAGCCAATGCTGACGGCCGTTACGGCCGTCTATGGCGTAAAGATTTTGGTCCCAACTGCCAAAATACACAATGCCATCGGCGATAATCGGTGACGAAAATACGGCGTTGGACGTGGCAAAATTCCAGCGTTCCTGGCCCGTGTTTTCTTCGATGGCGTATAACTTGCCATCCAGATTGGTCACAAACACCAGCCCATTCCACACGGCCGGTGAGGAATAAGACTCAGACCCCATGGCGTAGCGCCAGCGCAGTTGGTGGCTCGCCAGGTCTACAGCCACCAGGTCGCCGGTCAACCCTTCGGTAGAGACGGGGAAATAAACCACGCCATCACCTATTGCCGGTCCCCCGGAGAAGCTGGCCTTTTCCACGATAAATTCCCACACCTTTTCGCCGGTGATGGCTTTGACAACATTCAGGACGCCGGCCCCGTTGCCGAAATAGACTAAATTGTCGGCAATTGCCGCCTCAAACGTGATGGGGTTGCCGGTTTCTACGTGCCAGGCTTCTTGCCCGTCGTTGATGTTGATGGCGTAAAAGTTGCCATCTTCGCTGCCCACGTAAACCAGGCCATTGGCCACGGCTGGTGAAGAGGTGATGCTGCCCTGTGTGGTGAAGCGCCACAATTCTTGCCCATTTTCGCGGTTGATGGCGTACAGGATGCCATTTAAACCACCGACATAAACGAGGTCGCCGGAAACGGCCGGCGAAGAGATGATGGGATCACCGGGTGCGCCGATGGCGATCTGCCATTTTTCCACACCGGTGGCACTATCGGCGGCGTATAAGTTGCCGTCGTAGCTGCCGAAGTAGACGGTATCTTCAACGATGGCCGGGGCGGTGAAGACCCAGTCGCCGGTGGCAAACTGCCATTTGGGCGGGGCGGGATTTTTAACGGCCGTTGTGTCATACACCCCGTTACGCAGCAAGTTCGCGCTAAAAAAGGCTTCCGGCCCCACGGCTTGCGGGTCGCCATCCCGATTGCGCCCGCAGGCGGCCAGCGTCAGCAGGCCAAGTAAAATAAACAGACTCCATTTACGCATAGATTCCTCGTTGATGTGCCACAAAAATAGATACACGGATGACGCGGATTAGACGGATTCTCACTGATTTTTACCAATCTGTGCGAATCCGCCCAATCCGTCCTATCCGTGTATCTATTCCCAAGTGATTGACGATTGCTTTTGTTACCCGCTACGCCTTGAGAAAGTTACGCAGCACCGTGTGCAAGATGCCACCGTTGCGGTAGTAATCCACTTCTACCGGTGTGTCTACGCGGCAGATGGTTTGGAAGGTAACGGCCGTGCCGTCGGCCTTCAACGCCTGCACCGTAATCTCCTGGCCCGGTTTCAACGCATCGGTCAGGTTGATTGTTGAGTAGGCTTCCGTGCCGTCCAGGCCCAGCGTGGCGGCATTTTCGCCCGCTTTGTATTGCAGCGGCAGCACACCCATGCCCACCAGATTGCTGCGATGGATGCGCTCGTAGCTTTCGGCGATGACCAGGCGCACGCCCAGCAGATAAACGCCCTTCGCTGCCCAGTCGCGGGAGCTGCCCATGCCGTAATCTTTGCCGGCCAGCACAGCCAGCGGCGTGCCGTCATCCTTGTAACGCAGCGAGGCGTCGAAAATGGTCATGACTTCGCTGGTGGGCAGGTAAGTGGTCCAGCCGCCTTCCGTGCCTGGGGCCATCTGGTTGCGCAGGCGCACGTTGGCAAACGTGCCGCGTGTCATGATGCGGTCGTTGCCGCGCCGCGAGCCGTAGGAGTTAAAGTACTGCGCCGCAACGTCGCGTTCCAGCAGGAATTGCCCGGCCGGGCTGCTCTGCGCAATGTTACCTGCCGGAGAAATGTGGTCGGTCGTCACTGAATCGCCGGCTTTCACCAGCACCCGCGCCCCTTCAATGTTGCTGATGGGTTTGATGTCTGGCGTCAGTTCGGTGAAGAAGGGCGGCTCCTGAATGTAAGTGGATTCTTCGTCCCACTGGTAGATTTCGCCGCCGCTGACGGGGATGGCGTTCCATTGTTCGTTGCCGTCCCAGACGTTGGCGTACTGGTCGTTGAACATTTGCGGCGTCAGGGAGGCGTCCATCGTCGCCTGAATTTCGGCGCTGCTGGGCCAGATGTCGCGCAGATAAACCGGTTCGCCTTCTTTGTCCATGCCGATAGGGTC
>CALFEW010000086.1 GCA_937958365.1 uncultured Chloroflexota bacterium
CCAGGAGGTGGGTGGCGATGTGGGCGGCGTCGGTGGGGGTGAGACGGCCGTGCAAGAAGTAAATGCGCCCGGTGTGGCAGTCGGTGAGTTGGGTGTAGCCGAGTTGGTGGGCGGCTTGCCGGTAGGCACGGCCGTTGCCCCGTCCATTTTCCAGACGCGGGGTCACGTCTATGCGGAAGGTGGTGGGTGGGTGGGTTGGCTGGTCAGATGGGATGGGGTGGGGAACGGCCGTTTCTGCCGGTGTCGTTGAGGCTGTCATCTGCTCTCCTTACAAAAAATAAACTCCCGCTTCGTCTATGGGCACAGAGCGGGAGTCAGATAAATGTTGTTGTTCAGTTGTCAGATTGCCGATAAAAGGTGAGTGGTTGGTTCCTGTTCAGGCGTAACACGCTGCCAGACAAGTGGGGCGGCGCAAACAAAACCCATTGGGTGCGCTGCCGCCACAGCCGGTTACGAGTCGAGCCATTCATAATTTCATGATTGTATCCAACTCATTTCGGCCTTGCATCCTAAAAAAGCAGATTGGTGAAAGGTGTCTAACGGCCGTTCCCTTTACTTGTTAGAGATAACCAAGTTTCCTGGCTTCAAACGTCAATTCATCCTGGAAGTTGGGGTGCGCGATGCCGATGAGCGCCTGCGCCCGCTGCCGGATAGACTTGCCATACAATGAAGCCACGCCAAACTCCGTCGCCACAAAATGCACGTCACTGCGCGTTGTCACCACGCCGGAGCCATGTTTTAGCAGCGGCACGATGCGCGTCAGCGCGCCGCCCTTGGCCGTGGAAAGCAGCGCGACAATAGGCAGCCCTCCCTTCGAGCGGGCCGCCCCACGAATAAAGTCTACCTGCCCGCCCGCGCCGCTGTACAGCCGCGGCCCGATAGAATCGGCGCATACTTGCCCGGTCAGGTCTACTTCCAAAGCGGAGTTGATGGCAACCATGTTGTTGTTCTGGGCGATGTTGAATGGGTCGTTGACATAATCCGTCGGATGCAATTCAATTAGCGGATTGTTGTGGATGAAATCGTACAAGATTTTTGTGCCAAACAAGAAGCCGGCCACAATTTTGCCCGGATGGAATGTCTTGCGCGAGCAGGTGATCACGCCGCGTTCGACCATTTCGACCACGCCATCGGAAAACAGCTCGGTGTGGATGCCCAGGTCTTTGTGGTTGCCCAGGTTTTGCAGCACGGCGTCGGGGATGCTGCCGATGCCCATCTGCAAAGTCGCGCCATCGGGGATCATTTCGGCGATGTGGGCGCCGACGCGAAGGTGGTCCTCCGTGCCACCGCCCTGGGGCGCTTCCGGCAGCGGGTAGTCCACTTCGACAATGTGCGTCAGGCGGCTGAGGTGGATGAAACTATCGCCCAGCGTGCGCGGCATCTGCTGATTGACTTCCGCGATGATGATCCGCGCCGATTCGGCCGCCGGTTTGGTGGTGCCCACTTCGACGCCGAAGCTGCAAAAGCCATGCTCGTCCGGCGGCGACAGGGCGATGAGGGCCACGTCTATAGGCAGGTAGCCATCGCGGAACAGGCCGGGGATTTCGTTGAGAAAGATGGGCGTGAAATCGGCGCGCCCTTCCTGGACAGCTTGCCGTACGTTGTGGCCGATGAATAGGGCATTTACGCGGAAACTGTCTTGATAGGCCGGATCGCAATAAGGCGCCGGCGCAAAGGTTAAAATGTGCGTCAGTTCCACGTCACGCAGTTCCGGCGCGCGTGCAGTCAGACCTTTGGTCAGCTCGACCGGCACACCCGCGCCGCCGCCGACGTAGATACGATTATTAGATTGGATTGCACTGAGAGCCGTGGCGACGTCAGTGACTCTGCTGCGATAAAGCGTTTCCCAGTTCATCTTAAGATTTCCTTAAACGCGGAGCCTCCTGGTGATAAATGGACAGCTACCTCACGGTTTAACGTGGCGGCGATGTCCGGATGCGTTAGTTTTCCATGATATAAGACGACGCCCCGCAGTAAGGCGGTGCGTTTTTGCACAGCGCCCAATAAACCGGCTTCGCCAATGGTTAGCAAATAGGGTAGGGCGGCGTTGGTGATGGCATAGCTGGTGGTGCGGGCTACGGCTGAGGTGACATTGGGCACACAATGATGAATGACGCCTTCGGCCATGTAGAAAGGATCGCGCAGGGTAGTCGGGCGGCTGGTTTCGATGCAGCCTCCTTCATCAATGGAAAAATCAATAATCACGGAACCGGGGCGCATACTGCGTACCATTTCCCGGCTGATTAATATTGGGGCGCGTTTGCCGGGGTCTAATACAGCGCCGACCAGGACGTCAGCGAACTGCACGGCGCGTTTGAGGTTAAATTCATTGGCGAGCATGGTGGTGATACGGCCGTTACACCGTTCGTCTATCTGGCGTAAGCGAGGAATGTCACGTCCCACCACGGTGACGGCCGCGCCCATACCGGCAAAAGCGCGGGCGGCGTTGCTGCCTACCACGCCAGCGCCCACAATGACCACGGCCGCTGCCGGTAC
>CALFEW010000087.1 GCA_937958365.1 uncultured Chloroflexota bacterium
CTATCACGGAGGTGTTTCTATGACTGCAACCTATTCCATTGCCGAAGCCCGCAACCAGTTCGCGGCCCTCATTCGCCGGGTGGAGGAGGGGGAAACGGCCGTCCGCGTCACCCGGCGCGGCGAACCCGTGGCGGTTATCCTTTCGCAGCAGGAGTATGAGGCGTTATTAGCCCGACCACCGCAAAAAGATTTTTGGACCGCTTACCTGGAATGGCGCGAAAAGTGGGATGTGGACAACATGGACATTGACCCCAACGATATATGGGGCGACATCCGCGACAGAACACCCGCGCCGGACAGCAATCCATGGCTCTAATTTACCTGCTAGACACAAACACACTTTCTGAAGTCACTCGGAACGTGCCAAATCCAACAGCGTTAGCTCACTTGCAAGCGAACGCCGAACAAATCGCCATTGCCGTTGTAACCTGGCACGAGTTATGGTTCGGTTTGCTAAAATTGCCAGCGTCAAGAAAGCGGGACGTCATCGAACGCTTTCTTGTGGAGACGGCGCAGAAAATGCCCATCTTGCCCTATGAGAAAACCGCCGCTGAGTGGTTTGCTCAGGAACGCGCCCGCCTGACCCAAATAGGCCGTCCGCCTTCCTACCCTGACGGGCAAATTGCCGCCGTCGCGGTAACGAACAATCTCATTCTAGTCACGCGCAACACGGCCGATTTCGCCCATTTCACCGGTTTGCGCCTGGAAAACTGGTTCGAGACTGCCGCCTGAATGACCATGTCCCGCCGCAAACGCCCACCCGTTCCCGTCATCCTGGCCTTACCGGCCGAACCACCTACCCAGGCCGAGATAGACGCCATTCTGATGACCACAGACAGCATCATCGGGGATGCCGGCCGCGCCGGCGTCGCGCTTATCCTGAACGGTTCACGTAGCCAGAAGGCGCTGCGCCACGAATGGGACAAACTGCCGGAGTATGGCGCGCTTCGTCACCTGACGGCCGTTGCCATCGGCCAGCGCATTGACTGGTGCATCCACCAGGGTTGGCTGCGTTACGAATACACCCGCGATGGCATCCCATTACTTTTCCACACGGCTACAGGCTGGGAACGAGTCAAATCGCTCTGGGTAGTGCGCCTCCTGAACTGGTTCATCGTCTGGCAGAGGGCGAATATGCCGGAACAGGTCTGGCCCAATCTGGAACACATCAACCACGAGATCAAATACCTGCTGCTGGAAAACCTGCGCGACGAGCCGCAACCGGAACTGACACCCATTTTATGCGCCTGGTATCCCCACGAAGTGCGCAAAGTGCGCACGGCCATCAATCAAACGCTGCAAAGCTGGGGCGAACGGCCGTTCCCCCATCCCCCAAAAGGAACCAAAGATGAACAACCAACAATTCCTTAACGAAGGTCTGGCTCTGCTGGCACAAGTGAATAGCCATCAGCGGGTTGTTTCCGGCCAAACGGCCGTCGTCCAACGCCTCCACCAGACCCCCCAACTCATCGCTACACTCATCGCCCAACGGCCGTCCAACAGCGATCCCGATCACGCCAACCTGGTCAAGCTGTTCCAAAAAGTGGACCGCCACTTCGACGACAGCGAACTGCAAGATTTATGCTTCCAACTGGGCATAGATTACGAGGATTTGTCTGGCTCGAGCAAGCGGGATAAGGCGCGGGAACTGATGATGCGGCTGGACCGGTACGGCCGTTTACCCGACTTGTTGATGCTGGTTAGCCAGTTGCGGCCCAAAGTTACCTGGCAGGATTCGCCCCAACAGGCGGATGGCGCTGACATCATCGCCAAACTCACCGTCGCCGTCGTCGTGGACATTGCCCGGCCGGCTGTTCGGGACGTGGGCCGCTACCTTGATGAGATTGAATTGGACGCCAACTTCCTGCTGTTGCAAAACGCGCTGCCGGACAAATTACTCTACCCGGAAGACAAGTGGGATGACTTTATCACGGCGTTTGCCCAGACAATGGATCATGTCAAACACACCTTCAGCGGCGCCCGGCTGCACTTTTTCCTGTCGGCCCCCGGCGCCCTGATTTTTGGTTTGGGTTGTATTTGGGGTACGGTGGATGAGGCGGAGGTGTACCACTACCAAAGCGGGGTCTATTACCCGGTCATCTCCATATCTCGTCAATTACGGCGTTGAACGGATCAGACACATCCGAAAGACTGTCCATAGATTAAGTGAGGTGTTCCATGACGACATCCCCTGATCCTGCCTTCGATTGGCTCGCGGTAGAAACACGATTGGAAAGTGAGAAAAAGGCCGACCTGATCCATCTCATTCAGGAGCTAACGGCCGTCTCCCCAACGGTGGAGCAGTTTTTACACGCCCGCTATCTGCGCACCCAAGACATCGCCGTGCGTATACAACCCTATCTGAAGCGAATAGACGCTCAATTCGAGGGAGAGGAAGCGTGGCCGGATTTGGGGCAGATTGCGCAAGCCATCCAGGAATACCAGTTAGCAACCCGGCAAGAGCCAGATGGTACAACTGAACTGTATGTTTACGCGCTTGAAGCTGTCGCAGGATTTTTCTGGGGCATAGGCATTCATGACGTGGACTTGTTGGGCGATGTCGCCGAATTTGCCTGGCAGTGCGTTTCCCATTTTGACAATTTCCCCACTCTGTACCCTTTGTATGTTGAGCGCCTGCGTGACATCGCGGCAAAATTGAGCGAACATCAATGGGAAGGATTAATCGATCCGTTCTATCAATTAGACGCGGACATGGATAATTCCTCAGAATAGCTGTAGGTTGCCTATGCACACCATCACTTACACCTTCACTCCCTTACGTGAGCCGGTCAACGGCCGTTCCGTCCACGCGCGCGGTCTACATGGCTTCCTCTTCAACATCACCGGCCAGGCCGACCGGCAAGAGTCCGACTGGCTGCACCAGCACGCCACGCCACGGCCGTTTACTCTGGTCCCGCTCTACAATGACGCTGGCTACCTGGCCGGTATTCGCCTCTCCGCCCTGACCGACCGCGCCGCCGCCCTTTTCCAGCGCACGGGCGATTGGTTCCGCAAGACGGAACGGCCGTGCCATCTGGGCGGGCAGGAATTTGTCATCAGCGACGTTCATACCGTGCCCGGCCCCGGCTGGGCGCAGTTGGCGCTCAGCCGGCCTGGGCGACAGGTTGGTTTGCGGTTCGTCTCCCCAACAGCTTTCAAACAGGGTCCGCGCCATCTGCCATTGCCACTGCCGGTCAACGTTTTCAGCGGGCCGCTGCGCATTTGGGAGGTGTTTGCCCCGCCCATGCTGCGCCTGCCGGACGGCTGGTTAGAATGGTGCAGCCGCGATGTGTTTGTCACCGGCCATCGCATCGAAACGGTGACAATCGCCATTGACCAGCAGGAACGCTTCACCGGTTTTGTCGGCGAGGTCTGGTTTGAAGCGCATCAGGGCGAAGAAGTCAATCTGTGCGCCTGGCAGGCGCTGGCCGACCTGGCGACTTTCTGCGGCGTGGGCCACAAGACGCCGATGGGCATGGGGGCTGTCGAACGCATCTAGCCGAACGTAGTCTAGCCGGTCAGATACTTGTTTGTCCTCTCATCCACAAATTCAGAAGGAATTACTCTGTTAGTGGCCACAGGGAAAGTGCCGCAAGAAGATGAGGTATAACGGGACAGTTGCTGCTGAAATAAGGGACACGTATTCCTAAAACGTGGGACAAATAATATTGAACACAGGAGCAAGCAATCCTGAGATTAACACATGGCGCTGTTTTTTTATTACCACATTAGCTTATGATAATCATCCTTAACAAAAGCTATTGACAAAGATAGAAGTTTGACATAATATTGCACCATGGACACGATTGCCGACAGACAAGATACAGCCCTCATCCCCCAAGATGACTGGTACGCCATCATTGATTTGGTGACGCAGAGTGTGGACAGCCCGCACAGCAAGCGTGCGTACAGCCGCGCCCTGATTGATTTTCTGGATTGGTATGAGCAAAACGGCCGTCCCGGTTTCAGCAAAGCCACCATTAACGCCTACCGCCAAGAGATGCTGCAATCTGGCAAAAGCAGGAGCAGCATCAACCAGGCGCTGTCGGCCATCCGTAAGCTGGCGGCCGAGGCGGCCGACAACGGCCTGGTGCTGCCTGCCCTGGCTTATGGTGTAGAACGGGTGAAGGGTGTGAAACAGGAAGGGGTGCGCGCCGGCAACTGGCTGACGAAGGAAGAAGCGGAGAAGCTGATTAACACGCCGGTCATTCGTTGGCGGCGCGAGGAGATTCCCCTGTTGAAGGCTATTCGTGACCAGGCGATTCTGGCGGTGATGGTTGGTACCGGTTTACGACGGGCAGAAGTGGCTGGCCTGACCTGGGAAATGGTGCAGCAGCGTGACGGCCGTTGGGCGATTATCGATCTGGTGGGTAAACGGGGCCGGGTGCGTTCGGTGGGTATCCCACCCTGGGTGAAGGTGGCGCTGGACCGCTGGGGGCAGGCATCTGGGATGTATAACGGCCGTGTCTTTCTGGCTTTGAACAAAGATGGCAACCTGGCTGGCTCCGTGCGCACTAAAGGGGGGCATCGCACCGACGGGTTTTTGACCCCGCAGGCGATCTACAATGTGGTCAAGGAACATGCGCTGGCGGCGGGCTATTATAATAGGAAAGGAGAAGCGGCCCTTGCTGCACACGACCTGCGGCGGACGGCCGCGGCGCTGGCGCTAAAGGGTGGCGCCGATTTGCGGCAAATCCAGCAGATG
>CALFEW010000088.1 GCA_937958365.1 uncultured Chloroflexota bacterium
GGCTTCGATGAGCGCGTGGCGTTCGATGGGCTGCCGAACCATCAAATACACCATGAAGACGCGCCGGGAAAGGTGCCAGGCCAAACGCGCCGGGTCTGCTTGGAAACTTGCCAGGCGTTGGGCCAGGTTGTCCAAATTGGCCGGTACGTCGTCAATGAGACGGCCGTGTCCCGGCAGCGCCAGCGCCACATCTAACCCCCGAAAACGCTCCACGGTGGCGATAGCCTCGTCCAATGCGCCAGCGCCATGCACGGCCACGTTGATGACGCCGCAGTCGTTTTCGTGCAGGGCGTCGGCGGAAATGAGGAGACGGCCGTCGGGTTGATACAGCGCAATGCCATCCGGCGCGTGGCCCGGCGCGGCAATCACCTGGAAGCGCAGCCCGGCCAGGTCCACTTCGTCGCCATCTTGCCAGCGAACGTCGGCCTGGGTGGCGTTGGCGTCCTCACCGAAGTAGTCCAGCCAGGTCAGCCAGCGCTCGTTGCGGCCCAGCCAGACGGCCGTGGCCGCGCCCATCGCAATTGGCGCACCGCTGACGCCTTGCAACGCCCGGTTGCCGCCATGATGGTCCCAATGGCTGTGCGTGTTCACGATCAGGCTGATGCTGGCCGGGTCTACATTTTCTTCCTGAATGAGCGCCAGCAAGTCGCTGGCCCCGCCGCGATGGCCGGTGTCCACGATCACAACCCCTTCCGGCCCCACGATGAGGACGCTGTTGCTGTTGTACCAGCCGCGCTGGATGAAGTGGACGGAACGGCCGTTTATGGCAGTAATTTTCATGGAATTGCGGCAGGGAAAAATGGAAGATTGAAGATTGAGCAAAGCACGGTTGAACCTCTAATCCTCAATCTTCAATCTTTGATCTTCAGTCCTTAAAGCACTTTCGTCACTTGCAGCCAGTTGTCATCGTTAACGGCCGTAATCGCCTCGGCCGAACCCATCACCACCACCAGACCTTGCTGGTTTACCTGGGCCAGCACGTCGCCGAAATCGTGGAAGTGAACGGCCGTGGTGGACAGCACTTCATCGCGGTACTGCTGGCGTGTTTCGTCCGTGCGGCCAATCAAGTAGCGCTGCAAAGAGGTGAACCCTTTGGCGTCTGGCAGTTGGTAGGCGTCCATCGAGCCAATCGCGCCAATGATAGATTTCACCAACTCGGCGTCGTTCAGGTCCAGGCGGCGCAAGAAATCGGCCGTGCCGTCGTAGTTGGTCAGCGTCTGCGCCAGGTTCGGGTCGCGGTAGGAGAGGAACGAGTAGACGCCCGAATCCATGTCGAAGGAGCAGAAGCCGCCATACGCGCCGCCCTGCACCCGCACCTTTTCCCACAACCAGGTGGTGCGCAAATAGTTGTTGATGACCCCCACGGAGCCATGCAGCTTGTAGCCCAATTCGTACAGATTGGCCCCTTTACCCACATAATTCACCTGCGCGGGGATGGTCAAGCCTTCATGCTGGCGGCTGAAATTGGGCGACCAGTGCAGTAGTTGGCCCGGTTTGGCCGGGATGGCGGCCAGGAAGTCGGCCAGTTGGGGCTGGAATTGGGCGTAATTCTCCGCGTCCAGGGTGACGTTGACGATGAGATTTTGCCGATTAACAAGTAGCTGGCGCACCGCTTCCAGTTTCGCCAGTACGCCGGGCCAATCTTTCTCGACGTCTTCGGCCAGTTGGCGCAGGAAGAAGAGGTAGCTGATGCCGCCTATCTGCTCGTCTACCCAGGCGGATTCGTCGAAATGGGCACGGAGACGGCCGTTCACCACCGAATGCCCCGACGGAACCAGCCCTGCCTCGTTGCGCGCTTTGCCTTCCAACACGATCTGGCGGAAGCGAGCCTGATTGTCCAGCTTCACCGTCAGCAAAATGTCACGCAGGATATCCAGCATGTCTTGGGCTTGCGCTGTGGTGGCTTTGGCGCGCAGGAACAGCCAGGCCATGCTGCCCCCCCGATCGGCCAACGCCGAGGTAATGTGCGTGGGGTAAACGCCGCCCGTTTTGCGGCCAATGCGCTGCGACAGCTTGACAAAATCTTCTGTCTCCGTGCCCAGTTTCACCAGCGTTTGCCCAAACAGGCGCACGTAAGGCAGCAAATCGGCCGGCGCCGCTTTCATGTTCAACCCCACGTCAAAATAGACGATGCCGTTGGTAAACAGGTCGTGGTAAATCACTTCACTGCCCTGCATCGTGGAAACTTCGATGGGAATGAGCTTGTTTTCTTTGTCCAGATCGGCCAGGGTCAATACCGGGATGGCGGCCAGCGCTTCCGGCGTATCGGGCGCTTCCTGGCGCGCTTTCAGTTCGTGGGTGTTGGTGATGATGGCTTGCAGTTCTGCCTCACTGAGCACGGCGCGTACGTCGGCCAGGCGGGCCTTTTCGGCCTCTTCCTGCTGCTGCCGCAGCGTGATGTCCGGCTCCAGCAGGACGGTAACGCGGTGGGGGTTTTGCAGCAGGTAGGTGCGGATGAGGTCCTGGAGGTAGGTGGGATTGGCGGTGAGATTGGCTTTAACGGCCGTTAACGGTCCTTCATATTTCAGCGGCGCCAGGGGATCACGGCCGTAAGCCCACGTGCCCAGCGCCCGCATCATCAACGCAATGCCACGCGGGAACGAACCGGTGTTGTTCTCGCGCAGGCTGAACTCGATGCTGTTAACGGCCGCTTCCACCATGTCCGGCTCAAAACCATCTTGGGCAATTTGCGCCAACACCTCTTCGACCAATACTTCCACTTTCGCGGCGTCGGCTTTGTCCATGCCTTTCAGTCCCACGGAAAAAGTCATCTGGCGCAGGCAAGTGGAAAGGCCGCTGCCGGTCAAATCTTCGCCCAATCCAGAATCAATCAGCGCCTTGCGCAGCGGCGACGCCTGCGTGCCGACC
>CALFEW010000089.1 GCA_937958365.1 uncultured Chloroflexota bacterium
TCTACACTGGTAATTTGTGATAGGTAAGGATTCATTACGTTTTTTCTTAAAATCCTTCAATTATCAGGCGAAGCACAGTATAATCTGCACAACATTTTGGATTGATTCTTTATGAACGAGACCATTTCTCAACCATTTCCATCGGAATCAGAAGAGGAAAGCGGTAAATCTTCAGGACCAAAAGAAGTGCGCTGGGTGACGGTGGCCCATACCTTTGGCATCACCCAGGCCACAATAATTGTGGGGCGTTTGCGCGCTGAGGGTGTGCCGGCCCGGGCCTGGCAGGAGGGCGCCGGGCAGGCGACCGGCCTGATCGTTGGTAAATTGGGCGCCGGGCACGTCGTGGTACCTGATGCGTTTGAAGAACAGGCGCTGGAAATTTTGGCGGATACGCTGGATGGGGACGGTTGGGACGAAGAAGAAGAATAAGTCGTATCAGCGAAACAGGGTGCTGAGCGCCTTGTTTTAACTACTTTGAGAGGAGTTGAATTATGGCTGACACATCATGGACAAACAGTAACGGTACTATTGCCCTGGATCAACCGAAAAACAATCGTTGGAAATTCATCGTCGCCGGCGCTTTATTGGTGGCGGCCATCGCTTATCTGGTGATCAATGCGATGACCGGCAGCACGCAGCTTTATAAGACGGTAGATGAATTTTATGCCCAGCAAAGCCGACTGATTGGACGAGATTTGCGCGTTTCCGGTTATGTGTTAGGCGATTCTATCCAGTATACGATTATTGACGCCACGAATTCGCGTTTAGAGTTTGATATTGCCGACAATCCGAACAACCCCGGTCAGCGAATGCACATTGTGGTGCTAAATGAGCCAAAACCCGATTTGCTGCAAGACCACGCCCAGGCTCTCGTAGAAGGCTCGGCTGACAGCAGCGGCGTGTTTACGGCCAATCCTGGCGGCTTGTTCCTGAAATGCCCCACGCGCTATGAAGAAATGGAAGCGCCCCAATAAATCTGACTTCATGGGAAGGGAAACGGCCGTTTCCCTTCCCATCATCACGGTTCTGCCCAACCCCCATTTCCTGGCTATCATTTCCCTGGTCCACCACCCGTTAGCCATACCCTGGGTGGCACACATTCCAAAACCAAGACAAATGATAACCCTTGACGGAAAGACCCAGACGGAGAAACCTTATGATTCCTGATATTGGCTACGTTGCCCTCATTATGGCTTTTGGCGTGTCCATCTATGCCGCATTTGCGGCCTGGTATGGCCATCGCACGGAAAAGCCGCGTTGGGTGGAAAGCGGCCGTAACGCCACGGTCGCCGTGT
Organism: uncultured Chloroflexota bacterium; assembly: GCA_937958365.1. Taxonomy (GTDB): domain Bacteria; phylum Chloroflexota; class Anaerolineae; order Promineifilales; family Promineifilaceae; genus Leptovillus. Next base: position 1,296 of record CALFEW010000089.1, read on the forward strand.
TCCCTCTCGTGGCCTTATCGGCCGGCATGTTAGTCATGTCGCTCCTGCAAGACGATTTTTCTGTGGAATATGTGTGGCGTGTTAGCAGCATTGATATGCCCAATTATTTAAAAGTAACGGCGCTGTGGGGCGGACAGGCCGGATCATTGTTGTTTTGGAATTTTCTCATGGCTACCTTTGCCATGCTGGTGATGGCGCGTAAATGGAAGCAAAATTTGGGCTTGATGCCCTACGTCATCATTGTGATTAGCATGACGCAAGTCTTTTTCCTGGGCATTTCGGCCTTCATCGAAAATCCATTTATCCGTCTGGCGGTGTTGCCCGCCGATGGCAATGGCCTGAATCCACTCTTGCGCCACCCCGGTATGATCATCCATCCACCTATGCTTTACCTGGGTTTCACCGGTTTTATCATTCCTTACAGCTTTGCCATGGCAGCCCTCATCTCCAAGCAGTTGGATGATCGCTGGATTCGGAACACGCGCCGATGGACGCTGGTGGCCTGGTTGTTCTTAAGCCTGGGCCTGATTTTAGGCGGCCGTTGGGCCTATGACGTGTTGGGTTGGGGCGGCTATTGGGCCTGGGACCCGGTCGAAAATGCTTCGCTGATGCCCTGGCTGTCGGGAACGGCCTTTTTGCACTCCGTGATGATCCAGGAAAAACGTGACATGTTTAAGATGTGGAATATTTTCCTGGTCGTGCTGACGTACTGTCTGGTTATCCTGGGTACGTTTGTCGTGCGCAGCGGCGTGATTTCTTCGGTACATTCGTTTGCCCAGTCGGCCATCGGCCCCTTCTTTTTTGCCTTTATCGCCATCATGTTTGTCTTTTCGGCTTATTGGATGACCAAACGGCGCGAGATGCTGAGTTCACACAATCACCTGAGTTCATTCTTATCTCGTGAAGCCGCGTTTCTTTATAATAATTTCATCATTATGGCGATTCTGGCCGTGGTGTTTTTGTTCACTTACTATCCCATCTTTTCCGAACTGGTGACAGGAGAAAAAGGCTTTGTGGGCGCGCCGGTGTATGAGCAGGCGTTGGCCCCCTTGTTTGCGGCGCTGCTGCTGTTGATGGGCGTTGCGCCGCTGACGATGTGGTATCGCACCAACATTCAGCGGCTGCAAAAAGCGATTATATGGCCGGCGTTGGCCGCCCTGGTGTTTGTGGTTGTTTTGTTCTTCCTGGGCATTCAATATTGGGCGGCGCTGTTGGGCATGTGGATTGTGACGTTTTCGGCGCTGTTGACCCTGATTGAGTTCTGGAAAGGGACGCGGGCGCGCATGAAGCGTGGCGAACCGGTTTGGACGGCGTTCATCAACCTGATGGCCCGTAATCATCGGCGTTATGGCGGTTATTGGATTCATATGGGTGTGTTGGTGATGGCTTTTGGCATCATTGGCACGGAATTGTTCCAGCAGCAGACGCAAATGCACATCACCAATGGGCAAAGCATTACGCTGGGCAATTATGAGATGGTGTTTAACGGCGCCACGCGCTACGCGGGGCCAGATGATTTGTTGGTCACAGAGGCGAGCGTAGACGTGTTTTATAAAGGCCGTCTCGTTAACAGCCTTACCCCAAAATCTGAACTTTATACCCGCACCGGCCAGCCCATGACGATTCCCGACGCCCACTCCACCATTGCCGAGGACTTTTACATCCTTCTGGTAAACTGGGAACCTACTTCGGCCAACGAGGCGACCTTCCGCGTTTACCTGAATCCGTTGATTAACTGGGTATGGGCCGGAGGGTTTATTTTTGTCTTTGGCACACTTGTTGCTGCGTGGCCGGACCGCCGGCAGGCGGCCGTCCTTGAGGCGCGGCAGGATCGGGTGGCCTTAGGCGCGACGGGAGATTAATGACGATGGGCAAGATAGTTCGATTCGCCTGGTTGGTTGGTTGGTTGGTTATGTGGCTGGCGCTGGGCACGGCCGTTTCCGTTTTGGCTCAAGACGACGACAGTACCGATGCCCCGGTCGTTCGGGAAGTGAGTGATGATGAGGTCAACGAGATTGCGCAAGACCTCTATTGCCCGGTGTGCGAAAATACGCCGCTGGACGTTTGCGGAACCCAGGCTTGCGCCGACTGGCGCGAACTGATTCGTACCAAACTGGCCCAGGGTGACACAGCCCAGGACGTGTACGATTATTTCGCCCGCCAATATGGCGACAGCGTCCTTGCCAGCCCGCCGCGTGAGGGAATTAACCTGATTTTATGGCTTTTCCCGATTGTCGCCGTCGTTTTGGGGCTGATTTTTTTTGGTCGCTATTTGCAGACGCTGCGCACGGCAACTGTGGCTGCGCCCGTGGGATTAGAAGGGGAAACGGCCGTTTCCACCTCCCCGGCTCCAGACAATTATGCGGCGCGAATTGAACAAGAACTACAGAAAAAGTAATCCCTACTTGCCTGGATGAGAACCCAATGAATACAGATACTGTTCAAACAACAACTGAACCACTCACTGCCGACAGGCCCAAGAAAAAACTCCAGCCGGCCATGATCGGCCTTTGGCTGGTGATTGTTGGCATTTTGGCTCTGGTGGGCTGGGGTCTGATGAACGCCAACAAGACACGCCCGGAGCAAGGGCAACCCGCCCCCGGTTTCCAGATGGAATATTTTGACGGCTATGAATGGGAAGAACGGCCGTCTGCCTCTCTGGAAGAAATGCAGGGCAAGGTCGTTGTCGTCAATTTCTGGGCCTCCTGGTGCGTGGAATGCCGGGTGGAAGCCGATCTGCTGGAGCAGGTCTGGCGCCAGTACAAAGACGACGACGTGGTGATGCTGGGCATTGCTTACGCCGACGTGGAACCCAACGCCCTGGATTATCTAAAAGAATTCAACGTCACGTATCCCAACGCGCCCGATTTGCGTACAGCCATCTCCAGCGACTATGAAATTACCGGCGTGCCAGAAACGTTTTTTATTGGCAAGGATGGCGTCATCGCCCATGTACAAATTGGTCCGGTTGATCAGGCAACGCTAACCACAGTGGTCAACCAACTGTTAGCTGAATAAACGAAGGAGGGAGTCGGGAAACAGCACGCCGTGAACAGTGACCTGAATACCAGCCCACTGGACACCGCCACCGGCCATTTACAATGACAATAGGTTCTATTCTACTTAGCCTGGCTCTGCTTGTTCTCGTGGGTTTGTTTATCTTGCAGCCCGTGTTGCTGCCCGAAGAGCGGAAGCAGCGGCGACGCAGCCAGCGCCAGATGTTGCTGGCGCAAAAAGCGGCGCTTCTGGAAGAAGTCCGCGCCCTGGATTTTGATCATGACACCGGCAAGATACCGTCGGAAGTGTATGAGCCGCAGCGCGCCGAACTGATCGCTCTGGCTGCTGACGTGCTGCAAAAATTGGACGCTCTGGGAGCGCCCGCCGCAGGGGAAACAACGGCCGTTTCCCCCACAGCTTCTTCCGCGACCGATGAGATCGAACAGGCCATCGCCCGACTGCGGCAGACGCAGGCCCACGAAATCGAGCTGGCTGTCGCCCAACTGCGCCAACAACCGGCAGCCGCCAAAACGGCCGTGCCCGCCAATGGCAGGACCAACTTTTGCCCTCAGTGTGGCCGCCCTGTGGACGCCGCCGATAAATTCTGCGCGGCTTGCGGCCATCCGCTTGTCGCCACGGCCGTTTAACCAACCATCCGCACAAATCAACTAAAACGATGTCCCATGACTAAATCCCCAAGACGCATTGCCCCCTACGGCCGTTTCGCCATGTTTGCCCTGTTGGCGAGCTTGCTGCTGGTAACGGCCGTAACCGCCCAGGAGCCCACGCTGCCCGTCGTTTTGCCCAACGCTGAAACGGGCCTCACCCTCTTCGCCGACCGCTGCGCCAACTGCCACGGCCCCGCCGGGCAGGGTGATGGTGAACTCGTGGACCGGCTGGAAGCGCCGCCGGCCAATTTTACCGACCCTGAATTTCGCCGGTCGCGCATCCCCGCTGAAATGTTCACCGCCATTACCAACGGCAACCTGGCAAGCGGCATGCCGCCCTTTGGCCCGGATAACCAGGACAACCCAATCAGCGAAGTGAACCGGTGGGATTTGGTAGCGGCCGTGTACAGCCTGGCAACCCCGCCTGAAGCCATCACCCAGGGCCAGATAGTGTACGAAGAAAACTGCGCCGCCTGTCACGGTGATACCGGCCTGGGTGATGGACCCGACGCCGACGCTCAGGAAACGCCGCCCACCAACCTGACCGAACTGGCTTACTGGTATACGCGCAGCAACGAAACCGTCTTTGCCGGTATTGCCAACCAGGGTATCCCGGCCCACGCCTATGAACTGGCGGATGATGCGTTATGGGCGGTGGTGGATTACGGCCGTACCTTCAGTTACCGATATGCCAGTTCAGCCACTTCGACCGAACCGATTTCCACAGCCACGATTGGCGGCGTCGTCACCAACGCCACGACCGGGCAGATCATCACCGACGGTCAGGTCATTCTGCGCGGGTTCGACGCCAGTTTCCAACCCACGCTCACGCTAACGGAAACGGTGGCGGCAGATGGCAGTTACACGTTTACTCTGGCGGATGTCCAACCAGATTGGGTGTATCTCGCCAGCGCCGAACATGAAGGCATTGGCTTTAGCAGCGACGCCGCCCGACTCGACAGCGCCAATCCATCGCTCTCCTTACCCATCACGGTTTTTGACCCGTCCACAGACCCGGCCGATATCACCATAGACCAGATGCACATCCTGGTAAACTTTGCCGCCAACTCGCTGCAAGTCAACGAATTCTACATTGTGAGCAATCTGGGCAATACAGTGTTTGTTGGCGAGACTGGCGACCCGGCGGCCGGAACGGTGCGCCTGTCGCTGCCCGAAAATGCCCAGAACGTCACCTTTTTTCGCGCCATCGGCTCCATGGATTCCACCATACCGGCCGACGAAGTGATCCAGACGGCTGATGGTTGGGCGGATACTTTTCCCCTGAATCCTGGCTCCCAGGGGCTAAACCTCATTGCTTCCTACGATTTGCCCTACGAAGATGGCGCGTCTTTGAACCGGCCGATGCATTATCAAGTCACCAACGCCAACGTCATTATGCCGGAGGCGGGCGTGACGGCTTCCGGGGAAGGCTTTCAGGATTTGGGCGTGCAAACGATGGGCAGCGGCAATTTTGTCACCTATAACCGGGCTGGCGTGTCGCCGGAGACGACGCTGGAACTGTCCTTAAACGGCCGTCCCGAAGCCGTCACCACCACAACCCCCGGCGCTATTCAACCACGCAACAATACCCAGGAACTGATCATCGGTGGCGCATCGCTGCTGATCGTGGCCGGAGTCGCCCTCTTTGCCGTGCGTACCTGGCGCTTGCGGTCCGATTTCGATGAGGAAGAGGACGACGATCTCGAAGAAGAACGACAGCAGCTTCTTCAATCCATCGTGGCTCTGGATGAAGCCTTTGAAAACGGGCAAATCTCTGAAGCCGACTACACATCTCAACGCGCCGGGCTAAAAGCTGCCCTGGCCGAGATTTGGCAGTAATGGCAGGGTCTCAGCACCTTCAATACAAGTGGGGAGCAAATCGCAGTGTTTAAGTTTGTAACAATTTACCGGCGCGTGGACGACACGATGGCGCTTGAAGAATTCTTTTCCGGCACTCATTTGCCTCTGGCGGAACAACTGCCGGGCCTGCTTAAAACAGAAGTCAGCCGCGTCACCGGCAAACCGGGCGGCGCGTCCCGTTTTCATCTGATGTACGAACTTTACTTCGCCACAGAAAAGCACTTCGAGGCCGCCCTCATGTCTGAACCGGGGGTAAAACTGATGTTAGCCCTGAAACCCTGGGCCGAAGCCAAATTGATCAGTTGGTTTTACAGCCATACCTTCTCTGAAGAAGCCAGGCAGCCCAAATAAAAAGCGCGCCACCGGTACAATTGCCGGTGGCGCGCTTTTTATTTTACGGCTCTGTCTCGGAATTGCCGCCATCGGCGGAAGCGGCCGGAATGAACGTCTGGTAAATGACAGGCGTATAGACAAAACTGTCTGTTTGCAGTTCACCGTCGCGACGGCCGCCCAGCGCATAAATGCGTGTTTCCACGCTGGCGACGCCCATGTTGGCCCAGGCCGGACTGCCTTCCAGCATGGGCGTATTGACGACTTGCCAGGTGGCCGTGTTGGGATCGAAGAACTCGCTGAAGGCGACCGGTTCATCGGCGTTCCGGCCGCCGATGACGTACAGTTTGTTGAAGAGTACGGCCGCGCCCGCGCCCGCGCGCGGCGAAAGCATAGGCGGGCAATCAGCCCACGTTTCCGTGACCGTGTCAAAGGTGTGGCAGGAATCCAAAGCCGCCTCCCCATTGTCGCCGCCCACGCCACCCACGACGTACAGTTTGCCGGTGACCTGGCCGCCGGCGGCAAAGGCTTTGGCTTCGGGCAGCGGCGGCAGGGGACGCCAACTGTCGCTGCTCAGGTCGTAAAGGTAGGCGACGTCCAGGACTGTTTCGCCATCCCAGCCGCCAAAGAGATACAGAAAGCTGCCGTCGGTAAGAGAGAGGCTGCCGGCGATGGGTGTGGGCAGGTTGGCGATGGGCCGCCAGGCGTTGTTCGTGGGGCTGTACGCTTCAACGCGATTGGTGAGGGAGCCATCGGCCAGACGGCCGCCGGGCACGTAGATTTCGCCGAAAAGAACGGCCGCTGTGGCGTCGGCCACGGCCGTTGGTTTTTTGGCCATCTCTTCCCAAATGCGCTGGGTGGTGTCGTAGCGGACAACCCGGCTGCTGACGCCCTCGGCCGTCTCGCCGCCAATCTGGAACAAATCCAGGCCAATGGCCGCCGCCGCCATGCTCGCCAGCGGGACGGTTAACGGCCGTGTCGCCGACCAGCGAGTCTCGCCAATGGGTTCCTCAACGAAGGGTTCTGCCGTGGGCGCTTGCGTGGCGGTGGCTGCAGAAAGGCGGTCGGACTGACTCAGCGCCTGGCGGCTGAATAAAACCACGACGACGAGCAATGTGACGGCTAAAACGGCCGTCACAACGGCCGTTTGCCGGTTCAAGCGCCGGGTCTGGTCGGTGGGCAGGGGAGGAACGGCCGTAATGTCTGGCGGTTGTTCATCTGCGGCCGTGTTGTCAGGCTCCGGTTCGGCCGATGGCGGCGGGGGAGCAACGGCCGTTTCCATGCCGGGGATGGTCACCAAACCTTGTTGTAATGCGGCCGTCGTCGCTTCGGTGCGGGAAGAAACGCCCAACTTGGCGTAGATATTCCGCAGATGCACCTTCACCGTGTTTTCGCTGATAGACAATAGGACGGCGACTTCCTTGTTCGACGCGCCGTTGACCACACATTGCAAAACGCCTAGTTCCCGCTCGCTTAAAGTTTCACCCAATTCAGCCATGGTTCGTTAGTTTTTAGTCTTTGGTCTTTTGCCTTTTGTCGTCAGTCTTATGGTTCCGTATTCGTCAACGGCAGCGTCCCCGTAATCCCAAGCGTATCTGTAATGGCTCCCGGTGTCGGTGTGGCTGCCAGGCAGCCGGCCTGCGCCTGCCCAATCTGGTCATTTACGGCCGCACCCCACTGGCTCGCTTCCCGAAAGTAAGATTCTGCCGGACACCAATCTTCCAAGTAGGCGTACTGGTTGCCCAGATTCACCAACGACTCAATCAACCGGTCGCAAGCGCCCTGATAAAACGGGGCCGACAGGCATAATTCGCGGAAATTCAAAGCCGCGATCTCCCAATTGACGCCATAATAAGCAATTCCAGACATGTACAACTCTGCCCAGAAGCGGTAATCCAGCGCTTCCTGGGGCAAATCGCCCAGCGCTTCCGCTTGCTCCAGATAGGCCACGCCCAATTCCACCTGATCGCCGCTGATCATTTCTAGCCCTTGCGCCAGATACGCTTCGTACATCAGGCGGTCGGTTTCCGGCCGTTCAAAGCTGGGATACTGCACCCGAAAGGAAATCAGGGCGCCGATGGCATCTTCCCAGGCCTGATTGTTGATCAGCCGCCGGATGCGGTCGAGTTCATCGGCCGGGTCGCTGATGAGGCCGGGGGTTGGCGAAGGCAGCGGGATAGGTGTGGGCGTGGGCGTCGTCCGCGGTTCGGGTGTGGATTGTTGTACGTTTTGGCGCGATTCAATCTCCAAGAGCAATGCCTGGGCTGTCTCCTGGTTGGGTGAACGGTCCAGCACCCATTCCAGCCGGCGCAGCGCCAGCCGGTACTTACTTTCGGCAATATCTTGCTCCGCCAGTTCAATTTGCGTGTTGATTTGCTCGGCCAGGGTGGCGGCGCGTTTTTCTTCCAACAAAACTTGCCCGTTTTGCCAGCCCAGGTAAACGACAAGCAAGTACCAGCTCAACAATGCCGACAAGATGATGAGTAAAAGGCCGATCAAGCGGGCGGCCCGGCGGGATGACGGCCGTTTCCCTTCCGGCCCATTCATCTCGGTAGTTGTATTCTCCGTTAAGCGGGAGTCTTCGTTTGATGGTACGTCATTCATGAGGGTTAGTATACTCTGCTTTAGAGAGCATGTCCCGATACACAGCCACTGTTTGATCGGCGATCTGGGTTTGTGTGTACCGCTCTAAAACACGCTGCCGACCGGCGCTTCCCAGTTCATCACGCAGGGTAGGCGATTGTAACAGGCGCAGCAAATGGGCTTGCAGCGCGTCGGCGTTATCCTCAGGAAAGATTAAGCCAGCGTCGCCGATGACCTGAGGGATTTCACCGCTGTGCGCCCCGACGACGGCCGTTTCACAGGCCATCGCTTCCACCAACACCCGGCCAAACTGCTCTTTCCAGTTGGGCAGCGTGCGCGAAGCCAGCACCAGCACGTCCATCTGCCCCAAATAAGCCGGCATCTGTTCCGACGGGATCGCGCCATCAAACTGCACCCGCTCCCGAATACCCAACTCCTGCGCCAACTGTTCCAGATACGGCCGGAAAGGGCCATTGCCGGCAATGTGCAGCCGCCAGACGCCCGGCAGCCCGGCCGCAGCCCGCAGCAGCAGGTCGTCCCCTTTTTCGGCCACCAACCGCCGGTTGGCCGACCCGATGACAAACCCACGGCCGGGATCCCGACTCTGTGGCGGTTTGAATAATTCCGGGTCCGTGCCGAACTGCGGGATAACCTTATACGGCCCGGTGTATCCCTTATTTCGCCACACCTGCACCGCTTCTTTGTTACCCATCAGGGCATAATCTACCCCGGCCAGCACCTGCTTTTCCCACTGGCGAAACGGCGGTGGGTAGCTGCGGTTGATGTTTTGCCAGGTGAAAAACAAGGTTTTCGCCCCGCTGGCGCGCGCCTGGCGCATCGCCAGCCAGGTCGCCAGGTTGTAGGGTTCCTCGTCAATATGCACGACGTCGGGCCGAAATTCGGCCAGGCGCTGTTTCAGGCGCGGGTAATAGTGCAGGTGAAAGTTGCCGTTCAAACGAATGGGGTCCACCAGCAGGCGGTAGCCCTTTGCCGGCGTGCGTTCCAGCGTCACCTGCCCGGCCGGGTCATCCCAACTCGGCGGCACGATAGCCAGCAGTTCTACGTCGTCGTGGCGGGCAATGGCCGCCAGTTTGGATTGGTAAGCCCCGACCAACAGGGCTTTGGACAGCATTAAAACACGCATAAATCGTCAATCTTCAATCTTGATCGTCACTCGTCCAGGTTTGTTGCGAAAACCTATTTTGCTATACTTGCCCTGCTTTGACAAACCGGGCACATAGGATGAGCAAACCAACGAACCAACTTCACGGCCCATCCCGTTGGGGGTGGGCTTTATTACTGTTTATCGTGGTCACGGCCGTTTTCCTTCGTTTTTATCAGTTGGGCCACTACCCGCCCGGCCTGTACCGCGACGAAGCTTACAACGGACTGGATGCCTTGTCGGTGCTAGACGGCCGTCACGCCCTCTTTTTCCCGGCCAACAACGGCCGTGAACCCGCCTACATTTACCTCACCGCCGCCGCCATTGCCCTGGTGGGCCGGTCGGCGACGGCCGTGCGTCTGGCCGCGGCCGTTGTTGGTTCCCTGACCACGCTGGTTGTTTTTCTGCTGGGCCGCGAGTGGTTTGGGCGGCGGGTGGGCCTGCTTTCCGCCTGGTTGTGGGCCGTTACCGTGTGGAGCGTCCACCTGGGACGCATTGGCCTGCGTGTGTCGCTGCTGGCCGGGCTGCTGGCCCTGGCTTTCTGGCTGGGTACGCTGGCCTACCGGCGGCAAAAAGCGTGGCTGTGGCTGGCGGCTGGTCTGGCCTACGGGGCCGGATTCTATACCTATCTGGCGATGCGTTTTACGCCGGTTTTGCTGCTGGCGCTGTTGCTTTATCTGCTCTGGCAAAAGCGATGGGCGCGTTTGTGGCCGGGCGTGGTCTGGTTTGGGCTGGGCACGGCCGTTGCCCTGTTTCCTCTGGGACTCCTGTTTGCGCAAGACCCCGCGCTCATCCTGGGGCGCAGCGGCCAGGTTTCCATCCTCAACCCGGCCATCAACGGCGGCGATCTTTTGGGAACGCTGGCGCGGCAAACGGGCCGGGCGCTGGGCATGTTTATCTGGCGCGGCGATGACATTTTGCGGCACAATCCCGCCGGGCGACCGGTTTTTGATTGGCTCATGGCCGGGCCATTTTTGTTGGGCGTGGTCTGGTGTGTGCGCCATTGGCGGCGGCCCTCAGCCATGACAGCGCTGCTCTGGGTGCTGATCTTGCTGGGGCCAACCATTTTGGCCGAGGACACGCCCCATTTTTTGCGCGCCGCCGGTGTGCTGCCTGCCGCCCTGTTTTTCCCGGCGCTCGGTCTGGACTGGATTTGGCATTGGGAACGTGCGCCGCAATTGGCCCGGCAGGGAACGGTGGTGGCTTTGTTGTTGGCTAGTTTTTTAGTGGGCTTGCGCGATTATGTCCATTATGCGCGGCAGCCGGATGTGGCTTATTTGTTTGAAACGGCCGTCACCGACCTGGCCGCCCAAATCAACGCGGAACCGGTGGAGACGGCCGTTTTTGTGGATGGCGAGCGTTACTGGCAAAAGTACCCGTCGCTGCCCTTTCTGGTGGATGAAGCGCGGGTGACAGTGTATGACGCCGCCGAAGGATTGCCGCCGCTGCCGGAAACGGCCGTCATCTATGCCTGGCCTTACGATGGCTTGGACGCCGTGCGGCAGGCCATTCAGCCGCCGGCGCTGGTGACGGCCGATTGGGGCAGCCTGGCTCGCGGCGACCTGGAGGCCAGCGCCTATCCGCTGTATGCCCGCTACGGCGTCCAGCCATTGCCCGATTGGCCGATCCAGGCCACGTTTGGCGACTCCCTGGCGCTGCACGACGTTGAAGTTGAGCGATTGGCAAACGGTGATTTGCAAGTGGATGTGGTGTGGGAAGGGGCAACGGCCGTGCCCGAAACCCTCACCGCCTTTGTTCACGTCGTTGGCCCGAATGGTCTCATCGGCCAGAGTGATGGGCCGCCGGGCGCCGGTTTGTGGCCGGCGCATGGGTGGCAAACCGGCCTGCTGCTGCGTGACCGGCGCATCATTGCCCTGCCGGGCGGCCAGCCAGACGGACCAATCGAAATTCAGATAGGCTGGTATGACGCCGTCACCCAGACGCGCCTGCCGGTGAAAAACGCCGTTGGTGAGCTGGTCGGTGACGTATTTGTCTGGTCAGGTGACGATCATGGGTAGATGGCAGAGATGTCGTCTGCTGCGCGTTGGGTAGAATAAGGGAAGATGGATACGCTTAGGGGTATGCTGCGGGTAATGGTGAGTCTGTTTGTTGTGGGTATGTTGGCCTGGGCGGCGCTGACCACAGCGCCGCTTCAGGCGCAAACGCTGCCTACGCCCACGCCGGACGCCGAGGGCGCCATCTACGTGGAAGTGCAAGTCAACGACTCTATGTGGAGCATTGCCGCCCGCGCCGGGATTTCGCTGCAAACCTTGTGGGAGTTGAACGGGCTGACCGAAACATCCATTATCGCGCCAGGGGATCG
>CALFEW010000090.1 GCA_937958365.1 uncultured Chloroflexota bacterium
TGCAGTTGGCGAAGGAAACGGCCGTTGCCGGCATTCCCACACCTACTGCCCAAACCACGCCTACCCCCATCGGCACGGAAACCCCGCGCATCTACATCATCGAAGAAAGCCCCACCCCCTCGCTCACACCCGACGTCACCGCCACGCCCATCGTCTACACGGTGCGCCAGGGTGATACAGTCAACAACATCGCCCGTCTCTTTAACGTGACGGTGCAAGACATTGCCACTGCCAACGGGCTTATCAATGTAAATACCATTGCCGTCGGGCAAGAATTGATCATCCCCACGCCAGGAGCAGGAACGGCCGTTCCCGCTGTCGCTCCTGGCGCTTCCACTACCCCCGTCGTAGCCACAAATAATAGCGCGCCAATCGCCCCCCTGCCGGAAATTGTGATCAAGGGAGCCTCCGGCGCGCAAACGGTTGAACTGCGCATCGCCGCCGGACCGGACTACCAGGCGATTACCACCCTGAATCGGGGCGCGCTGGCTTCGCTGGTCGCCAAAACGCCGGATGGCCTGTGGTATCTTATCCAGCTTGAAGATGGCTATACACGCGGCTGGGTTCCGGCCAACAGCGTCGGGCTGATTTATCCGGCCGAACCGGCCGGCATCCCCACCACGCCACAGCCTTAGGAACGAGTACAAAATAGCCTACAGAACGAAGATTGGACCGTAACCCGAAGTCCGTATTCCGTTGCTGTTTACCAGAGGTAACACCCTACGTAATACGGTATACGGACCTCGGATTACGTTCTCGCCCGTCTTCCGGCGGCCAGTAAACCGGCAAACACAAAAGCCCCACCCAACAGCACCAGCGGTCCTGGGACTTCGCCAAAAATAAGGAAGGCCAGAATAGACGCGCCAATTGGCTCGGCAAACGTGGTTGCGCCCACGATGGCTGCCGGCAAATAGGCCAGCGCATAGTTGAAGGACGAGTGTCCTAGCAGTTGCGGCCCCAGCGCCATCAACAGAAATATCAGATATGCCTGTGGGCTGTAGCCAAACATGCTGTTGCCGGTGAGATAAACGACGACAATGAGGCACAAAGCGGCCGTCGCATACACCAGCGTGATGTAACTAACCAGCGAGAGTCGCACACGCAGCTTGCGGCCGATGAGTAGGTATCCGGCCGCGGCCACAGCGCCCAACAAGGCCAGTGCATTGCCCAGCAACGGCCGTCCCGCCGCTCCGGCGACCATCCCTGTCGTGAAAACCACACGGCCGTCTACCCACGCCAGAGTACCGGCAACGCCAATCAACATGCTGCCCACCAGCGCCAGACCCATGCCAATTTTTAACGGCCGTGTAAACGACTCGCCCAGGAAAAACGGCGACGCCAACGCCACCCACAACGGCGACGTAGACACCAATACTGTCGAACTGGCCACAGACGTATAGGCCAACGAACTGATCCAGGTGGCAAAATGCAGCGCCAGCAGCACGCCAGACAGCAGCGCCAGCCGCCAATCGGCCCGTCCCAGTCCGCGCACCTCGTCACGGTGGCGCAGCAGCATCATCGGCAGCAAAATCAGGGTGGCAACGGCCGTGCGATAGGCCGCAATCACCAAAGAGGGCACGCTTTCCGCCTGCGCCAGCCGGGTCAAAATCGCTCCCGACGACACGGCTAAGATGCCCACAGTCAGCGCCAAAATCGGTGATACAGGGGGTTTTTCTGAAGTTGTCACAGGCAAGTATAGGCGGCGATACGGCCGTTTACTCCTTCCCAATAAAGCTGTATTGAAGCCAATCAGACCGTTTTTCGGTCTGGCTCAGACAGCCGCACCCTTGTTGACAAAGGTCTTTGGAGTAGCTAGAATGAGATCGTTGACTCGCACGAGAATGGTAACAATCAATGATCGGCCGGTCAATCACCGTTATCCAGACAATTACTGTCATTATCGCAGGATCACCCAGTTCTTAATAACACAAAGGAGAAAACCATGGCTTTTGAATTACCAGCCCTTGCCTATGCCCACGACGCATTGGAACCTCACATTGATTCCCGCACGATGCAAATCCACCACGGCAAACACCATGCCGCTTACACCAACAACCTCAACGCCGCTCTGGAAGGCCACGCCAACCTGGCCGACAAAACGATTGAAGAGCTGCTAGGCAATCTTGACAGCTTACCGGAGAGCATCCGCACGGCCGTGCGTAACAATGGCGGGGGCTACGCCAACCACGCTTTGTTCTGGGACATTATGAGTCCCGACGGTGGCGGCGAACCTGAGGGCGACCTGGCGGCCGCTATGAACGCTGCCTTTGGCAGCTTCGATGAATTTAAAGCCGCTTTTGCTAAAGCCGCTGCAACCCGCTTTGGTTCCGGTTGGGCCTGGTTATACGTGGATGGTTCTGGCAACCTGGCGATTAGCTCCACTGCCAACCAGGATACCCCGCTCATGGACGGCAATACGCCTATTCTTGGCCTGGATGTTTGGGAACACGCCTATTATCTCCACTACCAAAACCGCCGCCCAGACTACATCACTGCCTGGTGGAACGTCGTTGACTGGACGGCCGTAGCCAACAATTATGCTGCCGCAAAATAGTAAACGTGTATAATTAGTAGGGAACCGACGTGATCGCGCCGGTATCGCTTATAAGCCAAAAAGGAGAAATCTTATGACCCACATCGTTACCAGATTGTGCTTGCGCGACACAGCCTGCGTGGAGGTGTGCCCGGTCGAGTGTATGGTTTTGGGTAAACCAGAAGAGGTATGGCCCTGGCTGTATATTGATCCGGACACCTGCATTGACTGTGGTGCGTGTGTACCCGAATGCCCTTACGAAGCCATCTTCCCTGAAGAAGAAGTGCCCTTCGATTACGAAGCCCCGGCCGGCGTATGGATTGCCAACACCAAAGCTCTCCTGCCTGACGGTCAAAAATTAGTTGGGGAAATTGATGGTCATCATGTGAACGTCCTTAATGCCAAACAACTGGCTGGCGGCGAAGTTCTGGACCTGACCGAAGACATCGAAGCCAACTACAACTTCTTCTCAGAAGGCCCTGGCTACGACGCCCTTGATTAAGGCTCGTAAGGCGTTTGCTCGCTCCTAGGGCTGGCAAACACAGCATAAATGCATAAATAGCTAACCGGGTTTGTCTGGTTAGCTATTTTTATTTGGGGAAGCGGCAATTCAGACGTAGTGTGTACAATGCCTGACACAAGTCTTAATTCTTTTGTCCATCTTGAACTGCCGTGATACCATCCCAGGTCGCAGATTTAGACGAGAGGATGTTACGAATTACCCGTTCAGTCTACGAAGCCATGCTGGCGCACTTGCAGGCGGTTTACCCGTTGGAAGGATGCGGCATTCTGGGTGGAGTGGGTGATACGGCCGGGCAGCACGTTGCCATAGACAATATCTTACAAAGCCCGGTGGCTTACGAGATGGATCCCTTGCAGCAAATCCAGGCCATGATGACCATAGAAGCGCAAGGCCAGGAGATCATCGCCATCTATCATTCACATCCTGCCGGACCGGCGCATCCCTCGCCTACCGATGTCGCCCTGGCGTATTATCCAGACTCGGTGTACGTGATTGTGTCCCTGACGGACCAGACTGCGCCGACCGTGGGGGCTTTTCGGATAGGAGACGGCCGTTACACCCCCGTCTCCCTGCTGGTAGAGTAACGAAAACGGCCGTTCTGTGTTGTAGATGAACAGTTGGATACTTGTTTGTGGGCTGGTTTGTGAGTTTGTTTCGCACCAGCCAACAAACTCACAAACTATCCAACAATTACCCTAACTAACCACGAGAGGAAGGATCGCGTTGAACATTATATATTTACTACTCGCCGGATTATTCGGCTACATTTTAGGCTCTATCCCTTTTGGCTGGCTGTACGTCAAGGCAAAGACTGGCAAAGACATCCGCACCATTGGCAGCGGTCGCATGGGCGGCACCAATTCTTACCGCGCCGCCGGGCTGGTCATTGGCCTGCTAACCGCCTTGAGTGACTTTCTGAAGGGCGCAGTTTCTGTTTGGGTGGCGCAGTGGTTGTTTAACGGCCGTGCCGACGTGGCCTGGCTGCCCTGGATTGTGACTGTTGGCGGCGTGATGGCCGTGATGGGCCACAACTGGTCGGTTTTCCTGAAGTTTAAGGGCGGGGCGGGAACCGGTCCCAATGTAGGTTGGGCAACGGCCGTGTGGCTGCCCATGTTTCCCCTCGTTTTCCTCGTTGGCGTCGCCCTGATGTTGACCGTGGGCATGGCCTCCGTCGCCTCGATGGTCGTCGCCATCATCATCCCGGTCGTCTTTGCCATCCGTTACTTCATGGGCATAGACCCCACCCCGGCTTATATGATTGGTGGATTGGTCACGGCCGCGGCCGTGGCCTGGGCTTTGCGCCCCAACTTCAAGCGCATCATCGCCGGCAACGAACGTGTCGTTGGCCCACGCGCCAAACGGTTGGAACAAAAACAGCAAACCAGCTAACAATCAGCAGGGGCAGGGGAGAACCACGTTTCCCCTGCCCTCTGCTCCTTACTCTTCTACTCCCCTGTTTTCGTCAACAACTCATAATGCAGCATCCCCAGGGCATCAATCCCTACATTGTCCACGCTAGACAGGCTGATGGCGTGGCGCGGCGCCTGGGTGATGTCTAGCGTGGGCAAATCGGTCGCCCACAACTGCTGAATCTGGCCGTACAGCGCCAGACGCGCCGCGTCGTCCAGTTCGCCCCGCGCCTGCTCCACCAACTCTGTCATGCGTGTTGATTCGTAGTTGGAGCAGAAGGTATCGGTCGTGTTTTCCAGGAAGAAGTCTGTCCAGGCCGTCATATCTAAATAGTTCACCGGTTGGCCGGGGGAAGGCCAGCCGAGCAAATAGGCCGGGTAATTGCAGGTATCAATCTGCGTGCGGTATGTTTCCCAGGGCGCGCCTTCCAGCGTCACCTTGAAGATGCCTGTCTCTTCCAACTGGGCTTTGATGGCTTCAGCGTAGGCTTGCTCCAGAGGGGAGTAACGGCCGTCATTCAAATACCATAACGTCACTTCCAACGGATTCGCTGCGGTGTACCCTTCCGTGCCCAGCAAAAGCTGCGCTCGCCCCAGGTCGCGTGGCGGCAGGGTCGCCACAAAACCGGGCACGTCGTCAGGCGTTGGGCTGTTCAGCCCAATGCGCTCGTCGGCAAAAACCGACTCCGCCAGCGCCTCACGATCCAGCGACAGCGCCGCCGCCTCCCGAATGGTGCGCCGGTTCCACGGCTCCTGCTTCTGATCAAAGATGATGTAACTCTTGAAATTCGCTGATCCCGTCCAACTCCGATAATCGGCCTGACCGTCGCCGTTGGCGTCTATGCCGCGCAAGTTGGCAAAATCGGTGTACGGCAGCCCCGTCCAGGCCATGTCAATGGAGCCAAACTCTTCCAAAGAGACCCGCATCTCGGCGGCGCTGGCATAAAAGCGCACTTTGATGTTTTCGTATGCCGGCGGTGTGTCGCCCGGCCAGTCCGGGTTGGCCTTCAGGCGGATACTGTCCGGCTCCCAACTGACGATGGTGTACGGCCCAATCCCGCCGCACGTGCTTGTCAGGTCTTCGGCTTCCGCGTAACAATCCTGGCTGATGGGGAAGAAGGGCGGTGTCGCCAGGATGCTGGGGAAATAGGCGGTTGGCGCTTGCAAGGTGAATTTGACGGTGAACGGGTCTACTGCCTGCACCGCGTCCGGGTCGGCATAGCCGTCTTCGTCGCT
This sequence comes from uncultured Chloroflexota bacterium, assembly GCA_937958365.1. Classification (GTDB taxonomy): domain Bacteria; phylum Chloroflexota; class Anaerolineae; order Promineifilales; family Promineifilaceae; genus Leptovillus. The sequence continues at coordinate 5,702 of CALFEW010000090.1, forward strand.
GTCTTTCAAGAAATTGTTCATCAGGTAGCCGCCCCGGCCAAACCGGGCGCGGTTGACGGACCAAACCACATCGGCGGAAGTGAACTCACGGCCGTCCGGGAAGCTTAGTCCCTGGCGTAAAGGAACTGTATATTCCAACTTGTCTTCAGAAAT
>CALFEW010000091.1 GCA_937958365.1 uncultured Chloroflexota bacterium
AAATTGCTGTCGAATCCCCATGGTCTATATGAAATAACCCGATTGAAGCGTGAGCCAAAAGACTTCAGCAATCAGGAGATCGCGCAGGAAATCAGCCGTGGCAAACAGCTACAAGCTCTGTATGGCGTAACAAAAAGATTGCTCCCCCACCTGGACATTTCCAATGAAAGCGTTAAGTACTATGCCTGGCTGGTCAACTATTATTCGGTCTATCAACTGAATCAGATAGATGACCCCCTGGTGTATATCTACTTACTTTGTTTCGTTTACCATCGGTATCAGAAGCTCCATGATAATCTGATCCGGTTTTTTATCTACCAGGTCAAGCGCTACGTAGATGAGGCCAAAAATGCCGCCAAGGAGAGTGTGTATCAATTTCGGATTGAGCAAAATTCCAATCTGCATAAAGCAGGGCAAGTTCTTCGGTTGTTTACAGACGAAGCTATTGCCGGAGAAACCCCTTTTGCCCATATACAAGCGCAAGCTTTTGCTATTCTTGAACGGCAACATCTGGTCAGTGTCGCCAATCATATGGTTCAGAAGGCATCGTTTGATGAAAAGCTATTTCAGTGGGAACACATTGACAAGATGGCTAACCGTTTCAAACGACGTTTGCGCCCCGTCCTCCGCGCGTTGGATTTTACGGCCGCGTCAGCCAATGAGCCGTTGTTGACAGCCATCCATTTTTTGCAGGCAGCATTTCGAGACCAGAAACCACTCAGTCAATATGAACCTGACAGGCGCCCCTTGCAATTCATTCCTGACCATATCAAACGCTATGTTTACACGGTTGATAAAGAGGGGAGCAGGCACATGCTCATGGACCGCTACGAGTTCCTCGTCTATCGCCTGTTACGGAACAGTCTCGAAGCGGGCAACATTTTCTGCCGGGATAGTGTGCGTTTTCGCAGCTTTGACGAGGATTTGGTGGATGACGAGCTTTGGCAGGAAAAAGAAAGCTTGATGGTCAACCTTGGTTTGTCTATTCTCAACAAAACGGCCGTAGAGCATTTACGTGAATTGAATCAACTATTGGAAGAACGGCTAATCACAGTGAATCAGCGGATTGCTGCGGGTGAGAATGAACATGTTAAGGTCAAGAAACGAGGAAAACGGATTCGTTGGACATTGCCTTACCCACAGGCCAACGACTCTGTGAATCATCCGTTGTTCGATACGGTTGAACAGGTCGGTATCCAGGCGATTATCCATTTTGTTAACAGTTGCTGCCATTTCCTGGGCGAGTTTACCCATGTGTTACATCGGTATGCTAAACAGCAGGCTGCAGATGATGCCCTCGTTGCTTGTCTAGTAGCCTGGGGAACCAACATGGGGTTAGGTCGTATGGGCAAGATTTCGGATATTGCCTATCAAACCCTGATAACGACATCAGACAACTTCATCCGCCTGGAGACTCTCCACAAAGCGAATGATGTGATTAGTAACGCCCTGGCAAGGCTCCCCATCTTCCAGGAGTACAATATAGGCGATACGATTCACTCCAGCAGCGACGGTCAAAAGTTTGAAACCGGCATCCAGACCATGAATGCTCGCTATTCGTCCAAGTATTTTGGACTACGAAAAGGAGTTGTGGCTTATACGTTGCTGGCTAACCACATTCCCATCAATGCAAAAGTGATTGGCGCTGACGAGCATGAAAGCCATTTTGTTTTTGATATACTGCATAATAACACGACCGAGATCCAGCCCACCATCCATTCGACCGACACGCATGGCACAAACGAGGTCAACTTTGCTATTTTACACTTCTTTGGTTACCAGTTTGCCCCGCGTTATCGAGATATTTACGATAAAGCAAACACATCGCTGTATGGGTTCCAACATCCGAGCCAATATGATGACGATTGGCTGCTCAAACCAATTCGCAAAATCACAGAGCCTCTCATTATTGATGAATGGGACAATATGCGGCGCATCATCGTCTCGTTGGCTCTAAAAACGACGACCCAAAACATCATAGTGGGCAAACTCAGTTCTCATGTGCGTAAGAACAAAACCAAACAGGCCTTGTGGGAATACGACAATATCGTGCGCAGCCTTTACCTGCTCAACTATATTGACTCTTTGACGCTGCGTCAGGATGTGCAACAGGCCCTGAATCGCGGCGAGAGCTATAACCAGCTAAAAAGAGCGGTTTCCTACGCCAATTTTGGCAAGTTGCGTTTCAAGACAGAGGGGGAGCAGCAGATTTGGAACGAATGCAGCCGCCTGATCACGAATTGTATTATCTTTTACAACGCAACAATTTTATCCAATCTTTTGCTGCTTAAAGAAGCGAATGGCGACACTGAGCAAGCCGTTTTGCTAAAACGTGTTTCACCAGTTGCCTGGCAACACATCAATTTTTACGGTCGGTATGAGTTTGCCAAATCACCGGAGACCATTGATATTGAGGCCATTGTTCAGGAGTTAGCCAAGTTACCTATCACACTTGACCCCACTGTATGATTTCTGGAATGAACCTTTTCGGGGGGATATGCAAAAAACCCCTGTTTACAGCCTCTTTGCTGGCGATAGGGAAATAGAACGCGAAACGGCCGTTTCACCTGTGGGGCCTCCTGGAAAGCCTTTGCGAACCGGCCGTTTGTAGGCAGCGACATGTATGATTGGATAGGGGAGGGGCGCAAGCCGTAAGACGATGCCTTTACAGCGCCTTTGCAGTAATAGGACGCTACAAGCTGACCATAAGCGAAAAGCGCACGTATCCCATAGAAGCGTCCAGCGAATCCTCTGGCAGGTCTGTTACTAAATCTGCCCACCTGATTTCCCAGGCATTCGCTGCCGGTACATCCACCTCGTCGAGCAGGTCAACAATCCGATCCAGCGCCGTATTGATGACACTGTGCCCTGACCGTTGGTAAACATATACCACCAGGAATTGCCGGGCAGCGCGTTTATGCGGGCCGGTGGGCACGGCCGTCTCCAGCTTCACCAACGCACAGGGCAGCAGTTCACCATTCGCGTCAAAAGCGTCCGGCGTGGACTGGCGGCTAATCTCCCTCACGTTGTTTACCCCAACCGCATAAATACCGCCCGTCAGCAGGGTAGTTAGTGTTGAATCGGCCGTCAGAACGGCCGTGATTGCAGTTCGCGCCGTGTTGATGCCCATCCGTCTATCTCCCTAACGCCATATTCCAGAACAACCCGCCCAGTGTGTCGGGGTCGCTCCATAACCAGTAAGCCAGCGAGACGCCAATGCTCGTAGTGCGCAGGTCATCGCCCATGTTTTGCCGACCGCCCAACATGAGGGCGTAGGCGTCCATCTGTGGCCACGAGCCGCCATTGAGCCAGCCACGCATCTGCTCCACGAACTGGTCCTGTTTCATCAGCAC